>NZ_AP012324.1:2100000-2269415 GCF_001025175.1 Bifidobacterium breve DSM 20213 = JCM 1192 | reverse complement strand
GGTCGGCCCCTTCTGAACTACTCAACGAATGAATTACGTAGATAATGTTTACTCCGATGTGAGGAAGTTATCCACCGAGTCGCGTGTTGGAATTGCTCAAATGTGAATAACATACATGTAATTTGTGGATAACTTTTGGGGTGAGATGGTTGAGTTTATGCCGATTCAAAGAGGTGAGCCGAGATTTCCTCGACGTGTCGAAATGTGAAAACTCTTGACGTATTTTGACTTGAGGGTAGGGGTCAGAGTAGGTTGGTATAGCTTGACTCACGTGAGGGCAGCGCGAAGCGTTGCCAAATAGACCTAGGAGCAATTGATATGAAGAGGACGTTCCAGCCGAACAACCGTCGTCGTCACATGAAGCACGGTTTCCGTGTGCGTATGCGCACTCGTTCCGGTCGCGCGCTGATTAACCGTCGCCGCGCCAAGGGCCGCAAGAGCCTGTCCGCCTGATCCCTCGGATCAGTTCCTCGAGGCTGTCGAGGTGGAGCGGCTGCAAAGCCATCGTGATTTCGTCGCCGTACTTAAACGCCGGCGCAAAGTGGGTGGCAAAGACATCATTGTGCATTACCTGATGCGTAATGATCATCAATCTGATGATCGGACGACGTATCGTCGTCTGGGTTTGGCTGTCTCCAAATCGGTGGGCAATGCGGTTACCCGTAATACGGTGAAGCGCAGGTTCAGGGTTCTGGCTAAGGCTCATGAAGAGAGCCTGCCGCCTCACTGCGATATCGTGGTGCGCGCAAAACCAAGTGCGGCATCCGCATCATTCTCATCTCTGGATGAGCAGTTTGCCACCGGCTTTGCCAAAGTGGCTCGTAAGGCGGAATGACACATGTCTACTTCCATCAGGGCGGTAATGATTCGTGGTGTGCGTTGGTACCAGCGTCACATTTCTGCGAACCGACCGCCCTGTTGCAAGTATTACCCGACATGTTCAAACTATGCCATTGAGGCTTTTGAACGGTATGGCGCTTGCAAAGGCGGAGTGCTTGCCGTATTGCGATTGCTTCGTTGCAGGCCGTGGAGCCGTGGGGGAATTGACGACGTGCCGCAACGTTATTCCATTTTTTATCGATTTTCGTGGTCGAAGGCTCATGAGGAGCCTCGACTGACGCCATTGGCCACAACCCAAAGAGAGGCCCAACGATGATCAATCAAAACCAATTCCTGCTGGATAGCGGGTTCTGGGGATTCCTGTACAAGATTCTGACCCCTGTTGAGTGGCTGCAGACTTGGATCATGAAGATCGTGCATGACTTCTTTGTCATGTTGGGCATGAGCCCGGTCGGCGTCTCCTGGATTCTTGCCATTATCATCCTGGTGCTGGTGGTGCAGGCGTGTATCTTCCCGCTGTTCTACAAGCAGATAAAGTCGATGCGCAAGATGCAGGCATTGGCGCCGAAGATGCAGCGCATTCAGAACAAGTACAAGGGCAAGACGGATCAGGCTTCCAAGGAAGCCATGAGTCGTGAGACCATGAAACTATACCAGGACAATAACGTCAATCCGGCAGGTTCCTGCCTGCCGATGCTCATTCAGGGCCCGGTGTTCATGTCCATGTTCTACACGCTGTCCGCCATTCCATACATCGCCAACGGCAAGCGAGATCCGCTCGGTGCCTTTGATGTGGCCACCGCCAAGCAGTTCACCCAGACCGATGTGTTCGGCATTGTCAGTGTGACCGATAACTTCACCCGTGCAGCTACTGCCGGCAAGGTGGTCATCGGTGTCTTTGTGTTCCTGATGTGCTTCTGCTTGTGGCTCATGCAGTACATCAACATGAAGCGCAACATGGCAGCTGCTTCGATGAACAAGCAGACCGAGACCATGCAGAAGGCCATGCTGTGGCTCTTCCCGGTGATGTACATCTTCTCGGGTGCTTCCTTCCCGTTCGCCGTGTTGGTGTACTGGCTGACCAACAACGTTTGCAACTTGTGCCGTACGCTGTGGCAGGTGTATTGCTTCCCGACTCCAGGTTCTCCTGCCGCAGAAGATAAGGAAAAGCGTGACCATCGCAACGAGAATGCTCGTCGTGAAAAGGCCGGTCTTCCTTCCCTTGAAGAGGAGGCTTTGGCTAAGGCTAAGGAAGAAGCCGCGCGTAAGGCGAACCAAGGATTCCAGAGGCAACAGCCGGTTCGTAAGCGCAGAAAGAAATAATGAGGACGGGGGCGTGTCCGATGTTTCACGTGAAACATCGGACACGCCCCGACACTAACCAATCCTGTTCGGGGGAGCAGGGCTTAGACTTGAGAATCAGACCTGACATGAAGGAGTAGCGTATGGCACAGGATGACGTGAAGTCGATTGATCAGCTCAACGAAGAGGCTGACATCGCTGCCGATTACCTTGAAGGCTTGCTGGATATCGCCGACTATGAGGGCGATATCGAAATGGGTGTTCGTAACAACCGCCCAACTGTTCAGATCGTCGCTGATGACGATACAGACATCAAACATCTGATTGGTCGCAATGGCGAAGTGGTTGATGCGTTGCAGCAGCTTACTCGTCTGGCTGTGCAGCAGAAGACCGGCGAACGTTCCCACCTGATTGTGGACGTGGATGGTTTCCTGAAGCGTAAGCGCCAGCACCTGCGCGATGTGGCTCTCGATGCTATTGATGCCGTTAAGGAGAGCGGCGAACCGATAGATCTGAAGCCGATGAATTCCTTTGAGCGTAAAGTCGTTCATGACGTGGTGCGTGATGAAGGTCTGAAGTCTCGCTCCCATGGTGAAGAACCGCATCGTTATGTGACTGTATATCTTCGTAACAAGAACGAAGATAACGTCGAAGAAGAAGAGGTCGACGATCAGGAGTGAGTATACACCTGCACCACAAAGGTATATGCTGAAGTTTTCTGTGCGGTGATATGTGAGGCGTCGTTATAAGCGGCGCCTCAAGTTATGCCACATGTTTCACGTGAAACATAGGAGGGGACTGTCATGGTGGATGAGTTACAGGAATCGCCGGTGCTGGCCCGTGTATTGGGGGATGCTTTACCCCGATTAGAGAGATTCCATGACAAGCTCTCCCAAGAGGGAGAACCTCGCGGCTTGATTGGACCTCGTGATGTGGACATTATTTGGGAACGTCACATTCTCAATTCCGCAGCGATAGTTCCTTATGTGCGCAAGGCCACAGATGGAGCTCGTTTTAGAACCGTTGCTGACGTTGGCAGTGGTGGAGGTTTCCCTGGGCTGGTGACGGCGTGTTGCTTGCCGGAGTGCAGTTTTACGCTGATTGAACCGATGGAACGCCGTGTTGAATGGCTTGCCGAGTGCGTTGATTTGATGGGGTTGAAGAATGTATCTATTATCCGTGGTCGTTCCGATGAAGTGATCAATAGGGTTCGCAAGCGCGAGATGCATCCTTTTGCAGTGGTGACCTGCCGTGCAGTGGCACCGATGACCAAGCTTTCTGGATGGACATTGCCTCTGCTGAAACCCACCGGTCGGCTTATTGCGCTCAAGGGTCGTTCGGCACAAGCGGAACTGGACAAAGCCAGTGGCCAGATTTCACGCTATGGTGGCCGTCGTCCCCGAGTGGTGGAAGCGGAGGTCGGTCCAGGTCTGGAACCGACACATGTGGTAATTGTTGACAAACGTTGATGATGGTACCGATGTTGAAGTTATCCACATTTGTACTTCATGAATTGAGTTATCCACAACTCTATCCCCTATGGTGGGTATCGGTGAAAACCGTTGAAAAACCTCACTTTTGCGATGGTGGATTGTAGATGTGACCGTTGTGATTATCCACTTGTCCACACTTATCCACAATAGGGGATAGGGGATGTGGATAACACAAATCATGTCCATACGAATAGGAACACTGGAACGTACATTGAATAAGGAGGAACGATGACAGCAGACGATCATCATGACACAATGATGGAATCGCCTTCCGAAACCCTCCGTCGTATTTTTGATGGGCAGAGTTCTGCGCTGGGTAGTCAGATGGCCGACGAAAGCTCCCGATATGACGCTTTGACCCATGCCTCCTTTCCCAAGCCGAGACGGACACGCTTGATCGCCGTGGCCAATCAGAAAGGCGGCGTCGGTAAGACCACGTCGACGGTAAACCTTGCCGCAGCGCTGGCTCAGCACGGAGCGCATGTGTTGGTCATTGATATGGATCCCCAGGGCAATGCGTCAACGGCATTTGCTGTTTCACATTCTTCAGGAGATAGGTCGATTTATGATGTAATTGAAGGGCGAGCGGAAATCGCGGATGTCATCACGACAAGCGCTGATTTTCCTTCGCTCGATGTGGTTCCTGCGTCCATCGATTTGAGCGGTGCCGAACTTGAAGTGGCGGACTTACCGAATCGTAACACGTTGCTGAAAGAAGCGCTCGATCGTTTTCTGGAACAGACAGATACCGCGTACGATTACGTGTTCATCGATTGCCCTCCGAGCTTGGGTTTGCTGGTAATTAACGCCATGTGCGCGGTCACTGAGATGTTGATCCCCATTCAAGCCGAATACTATGCGTTGGAGGGATTGGGCCAGCTGATCAACACCATCGGCCTGGTGCAGCAGCATTTCAATCCGGTTCTGCTGGTCTCCACCATGCTGGTCACGATGTTCGACCGCCGTACACTGTTAAGCCGTGAGGTTTATGGTGAGGTCAAGTCCCATTACCCCAATATTGTCCTGGATACCACCGTTCCCCGATCGGTGAAGATATCGGAAGCTCCGAGCTTTTCACAGCCTGTTATTGCCTATGATCCCCGCGGCATAGGTGCCATAGCATATGGCGAAGCGGCATTGGAAATCGCTCGACGTTCACAGCATGTGCTTGAAGCCATTGATGCGAGGAGGAAGTAATGGCAACCAAATCACGACTCGGTAAAGGACTTGGCGCGTTATTCCCTGCATTGCCAGGGGAGGAGGATCCCGCGGAGCTCGCGAAGGCACCAAATGAAGCGGTGAAGCCTAAGTCCAAGACCGCAACGACTCCATCACAGCCCAAGAAGGGAGCTGCTGTCAAGAAAACTGGTGGCAAGCGAGCGGCCATGCCCGCGTTGGACGATATCGCACATCCGAGTGACCTATTCTTCGGCAGTGACGATAAGCCAACCACTCGAGCCGCAACGAAATCATCGAACAATGTTTCACGTGAAACACCGAAGAACAAGCATGCGGCTGAGGATAAGGCCAACAAACAAGAGGCTCCAGAGGAACTGAAGCCCGTTGAAGGCGGCTATCTCGCTGAACTCAGCTTGCAGGAAATCGGCCCCAATGCGCATCAGCCGCGTACGATTTTCGATGAAGACGAGCTCAATGAGCTTGCCGCTTCCATCAAAGAAGTGGGTGTATTGCAGCCCATCGTGGTGCGTCGTCGTCCCAGTGAGCAGATTGCCGAGGCCAAACAAGCACAGCCCGGCGAGCAGTCTTCAACGAACCCGTTCACTGGCCATCTGGACAGCCCCTATGAACTGATCATGGGCGAACGCCGCTGGCGCGCTTCTCAGCTGGCTGGATTGACCACGATTCCAGCCATCGTGAAAACCACCACGGACGACGATATGCTCCGTGATGCCTTGCTGGAGAATTTGCATCGTGTGGCATTGAATCCTCTGGAAGAAGCAGCTGCATATCAGCAGATGATTAAGGAGTTTGGTCTGACTCAAGCGCAGCTGTCGAAATCGATTTCGAAGTCACGTCCTCAGATTGCTAACACGCTTCGTTTGTTGAACCTGCCGGCAACAGTACAGAAAAAAGTGGCCGCTGGCGTGCTCTCGTCCGGCCATGCGCGTGCTTTGCTGGGTCTGAGCGATCCGGAAGCAATGGATAAGCTGGCAACCCGCATCATCGCAGAAGGATTGTCGGTTCGCAGCACCGAAGAAATCGTGGCTATGGTCGTTGCTTCGGGAGAGCAGCCTAAGAAGCCGAAGACCTCAAAGACTAATCCGTGGATGGGATCCGCCATTCAGCAGAGCCTGGAAAATCATTTTGATACCAAGGTCTCCATCAAGGGCAGCGCCAAACATGGCCGTATTGAAATCGTATTCTCGTCCCCTGAAGATATGGACCGCATCCTGCAGTTGCTGGTGCCCAATCAGTCCAGCACCGACGGCAAGTGGGTATGAGATAAGACGGCTGTAAGGCATCACGTCTGATATATCAGATATACACAATGGCGCAGTACGGATGAATTCGTACTGCGCCATTGTGTATATCTGATTACTGAGTAATGCTCTACCAACTATGCGGTCAGATACTGCTGGGCATCCAATGCGGCGCGGCAACCCATGCCCGCTGCGCTAATGGCTTGACGGTAGGTGCGATCCACGCAATCACCGGCGGCAAAAACGCCAGGGGCGCTGGTGTGTGTACCAGCTTCTGCAACCGTGATGTATCCATCATCATCAGTGCTGACCACATCGGCAATGAACTCGGTAGCCGGGGTATGACCGATGGCCACAAATACCGCACTGGTATCCAAAGTCCCAGTCTCACCGGTTGCCGTATTACGAATATCAATGCTGCTCACGTTTTGGGGAGCCGTGGCCGCGGGCAGCTTCAGGCCGCCAATGGTAATGGCCGGAGAGGCGGGCTTTGCTTCCGAGGCGCTTCCGTGGATGGCGGTAACCACGGTATTGGTCAGCAAGGTCAACTTGGGATTCGACTGTGCGCGGTCCACCATGATCTGGGAGGCGCGGAACGAATCACGACGATGAATCAGCGTGACTGATGAGCCAAATCTGGTCAGGAACAGTGCTTCTTCAAACGCCGAATCACCGCCGCCGACCACCACAATGGGCTTGTCCTTAAAGAAGAAACCGTCACAAGTGGCGCAGTACGACACTCCATGACCGGAAAGTTCGCGTTCGCCAGGTACGCCAAGCTTACGGAAATTCGAGCCAGTGGCCACAATAATGGCACGAGATTCCAACACCGAGCCGTCAGATAGGCTCAGTCGGTACAGGGGCTGCGGTGCGTCAGCGGCATCTGCGGCCTCCACCTGTTCCACGGATTCGACATCATCGGCAATGAACTGCGTGCCGAATTTCTCAGCCTGATCGCGCATGCGATCCATCAAATCAGGACCCATAATGCCATCAGGGAAACCAGGGAAATTCTCCACTTCCGTGGTGTTCACCAGCTGCCCGCCCGGGGCCAGAGCGCCGGTGACCAGTACAGGATTCAATCCGGCGCGACCAAGGTAGATGGCCGCTGTGTATCCAGCGGGACCTGAGCCGATGATGATGACGTTATGTTCCATATGATTCCCCTCCGTCTGTTATGAAGTGCAGTGCTCACTCCAATAATTAGACACAGTGTCTATTATGTAGTCTGCAGCCGACTGCCGTCGGTAGCGGCAGGCAGCACATTATGTGGCGCAATGGCATTCAGCATACGTCATCCGAAAGCCAATAGACACCTCTATGCCAACAGCGTGACGTTGCCGGCATAGTCGCGACTTTTAGAAGACTTCAACCTTCTGAATGTACAGCTGGTTCTGCGGCAGGCTATCCAGCGGCACCCACAGAACCAGATCCTGTGTGTTGACGACCTTATCGAACTTCACCTCAGTGGTACCGCCCTCGGCGAATACAAACTCGGCCACCTGTTCGCCTTGGGTCGGATCCTCCGTGGTATTGGCACGGATATAGCCCTTGCCGCCAGATGTGCGGATGGTGATATTCATGCGGTACACATCATGAGGCTGGTCAAGATGGACGTGGTAGCCGTAACCGGACTGCCCGGCAGGGTTAGACAGGAAGTTCCCGCTGGCCACCGTAAAGGCGGTGCTGTTCTCGTGACGCGGCTTGGGCACCGACTGGGAGTCCTTATCCTCGGTGACCTTCTTGGGGTTCGTCTCCGTCTCTGTCTTGGTTTCGGTCTTCTCCTGAGATGAAGGCGTAGAGGAATCCTTGGACGAGGAAGTGCCATCTTCCTCACCGAACGGCACATCATCCACATTGACATCCGGCCAATTGCCTTCCGAATTCTCAGAAGAGTTCGCCGCATCTGCAGGGTTTTCCCCACTGCGCTGCAACGCATGCATGGCCCAGAACGCTGCGGCAACCACCACAATCACGGCCACGATAATGGCAACAACCTTGGTGGTCATCGATCCAAAAAGCGTCTCGTCTGGCAGAGCATCATCCTCATTGCCAGTGGGATGATCCTTCGGGATAAAGCTCGGCGGCACGGACTGGACTTCCGCCGCACGTGCCTGCTCTTCCTCCAGCGCGCGCTGCGACTCCTCACCAGGGCGGATTTCACGGCCGGAAGCATCAAAAATCGGAATACGGCTGGTGGTCTCAGCAGCGGTGGGCTCAGGCACGCCGGCCGCGGTGGGAATCGGCACGGTCAGCCGGGAGTTACCGGTCAAGTTGGTCGGAGCCAGTCGGTTGTACCAGTCTCCGGTGTCTTCGCCGGAGAGGTTCTCCTTTTCCCAGGCTTGCGAGAAATTGAAGTCGAAAATGCTATGAGCATCTGCCTGACCATTGGTGCCGGATTCAGCACCAGCGGCCACTGCAGGTGTCGCGATGGACAGTGAAGGCAGCTGCTGGCTGGTGACAATGTCATCAGGAATCGGAACGATGTCGGCCTCGTCCGTAGGGCGCAGCTGCACCTTGACGATGGAGGATTCGCCGTCAGTGGTCGGCAGGGCGATGTCAGTGCTCGACAGCGCAGTCAGAGGCTTCCAATCACCCAACAGTGCGTCCAGTTCGGCCAGTGAGGCCATCGGCATGACCTGCTCGCCTTCATCGGCCAATGCCAGGCCACGCTTGCAAATAACACGGAACTCGCTTGGAATATCCTGCCCAAGCAGATGCAGATCGAATTGCGGATCT
Organism: Bifidobacterium breve DSM 20213 = JCM 1192; assembly: GCF_001025175.1. Classification (NCBI taxonomy): domain Bacteria; kingdom Bacillati; phylum Actinomycetota; class Actinomycetes; order Bifidobacteriales; family Bifidobacteriaceae; genus Bifidobacterium; species Bifidobacterium breve. Next base: position 2,260,600 of record NZ_AP012324.1, on the reverse strand, counting down.
ACCTGGCTGGTCGTGTTGGTGAGCAGTGCATATAGCAACGCAGCAAGCTGACGCACGGCATGACGCTCGGCGCCATCATCGTTTGCCGGATCGGTGCCGGACATATCTGCCAGAATCGGAGCGAACGGAGCATCGGAAATCTCGATGCCGGAGGCAGTGAGACGCACGGTATCAGTGGTCAGCATGGCAGTGCCGGCGGTACTGGTCAGCATGGGGCGGATGGCCTGAACGGTTTCGCCAAGAATGGAGCGCATGGCGTCGTAGCTCAGTATGTCGCCGGTGGCACTGGCACGGTAATCGGACACAGACAGGCCACTGTCCATTGCGGTGACGGCAATGAGCACATCGGACTGTACGCGGTACTTCAGCACCGGCACATAGTGCTCGGGGCGGGTGGCCGCAAGCTCGCCGGCAATGGTGTTGACCGTGTCCAATGCCTTGCGATTGGACACTAGGAACAGCTGGCAATCCTTTGCCAGCACGCGATCATTGGCCTGCCAAGCCTCGAGGCCGGGTTCCTTACGCAACGAAGACACCAAGGTGTAGCGGTTAAGGATAGTATCTCCCAATTGCGGTTTCATCTGCTCGTCAGGCTCCATGTGATCAGCATTCGTCATCGCTGACATTCTAGCCGTGGGACTGGCCTGAATGCCATCGGCCTCAGGCATGATGCTCGCAGCAGTATCAGCATTATTATTGTCTTCTTCGGATTGCGGTTCGTCAACGGATGTGTTGGCGGGTTTTCGCCTGAAACGGGCGGTTATCGAGTGGACGGCATCGTTCAGTTGTGTGGCGCGCAGTGCCCAGAGCACGCCGATATACACCACGGCCAGCACGAGAGTCAGTACGATGCAGATTCCCAATGCGGACAGCCAGCTCATCTGGCCGCCGGTCTCTTGGATGGAGGCACCGAAGAGGTCTGCAACAGGGGTTTTCGCCAGCCAGACCACAACGCCGCCGATTACGGCCGCTGCCAACGCCTTGCCGTATGTCTGCACAACCGGCTTGCCTTCCAGGCTGCCGCCGAATCGTTTGCGCAGCATAAACAGCATGAACGGCAGCGCCAATAGCACACCGGCGGATACGGAACAGGCAATACCCACGATCCACTGATTCGGCGGAAGCACCAGCATGCCGACAATCATGAGTGCCGTGGTGAAGCCGTATTGCAATACCGCGGCGAGGAACGGGTGCAGGCCGTCCTCAAAGGCATAGAAGGTACGTTGAATCAACAGGAACGCTGATATGGCGGGGATGCCGCAAGACAGCGGAATCAGAGCGTAGGCGATGAGCACGGTCTCATTCATCGAGACCGAAGGCAGCAGCGCGCGAATGATCGGTTCGGGGTAGACCACCAGCGCCGCGGCGAAGAACAGCACCAGCAGCCCTACGTTGCACAGCGCATTGCCCAGCTGCTGACGTGCCGCATGGAAGTCCTGCGCTGCTATCGACCGCGAGATGAGGGGGAATACGGCGGTGGAGACGGATACCGCAATCAGCGAATACGGCAGGATGTACAGGGTGAAGGCGTTTTGGTAGGTAGCATTGCCGGCAACGTCGTACAGACTGACTCCGGTGAGCTCATGCGCACGCTGCGGGGCCAGCGTGGCGATTCGGGTCAGCACGATATCCGAAATCTGAGTAATCGCCACCACACCCAGCGATCCCAGCGCCACAGGTCCCATCGCCTTGAGACCAAAGCCGGTCAAGCCAAAGCTGGGACGGTATTTGAAGCCCAGGCGAATCAACGGCACGAACAGGATCAGTGCCTGAAAAGCCACGCCGAGCGTCCATGTACCTGCGGTAAGCGCCACTTTGCCCGAGGTCCAGAAATCAAGCGGCTGTTCGTTGGCCTTGCCGAACAACATGATGAATGCGGTGAATCCGGCGCAGCTGATGACATTGGCTCCGGTGGAACTCCACGCATAGGAAGCAAAATGATCTTTGGCGGCCAGAATCTGACCAAGCACCGTATACAGGCCGTAGAAGAACACCTGCGGCATGCACCAGAGCGTGAACGCAGTGGTCAGGGCAATCATCTCATGATTGCTGCTGCCCACGTACAGACGCGCCAGCAGCGGTGTGGATGCGGCCATCACCACAGTGACGGCCAGTAGAATGCCGATGGCCAGGGTGATCAGTCGGTTCAGTCGCTCCTGAGCGTCCCTCTCCTTCAACGTGCGCACGATTTGCGGCACCAGCACGGCATTGAAAATACCGCCGGACACCAGTGTGAACACGGTTTGCGGAATCATCGCACCGGCCTGATAGGCATTGGCCGCCAGACCGGTAGTGCCGATGGCTGCCGCCAGCAAAATAGTGCGGATTTGGCCGGTCACGCGAGAAGCCGCGGTACCGGAGGCCATAATCAGGGAATTGCGGCCTACGGTAGAACTCATTCGTCAGGATCCTTCTTACGGTTGAACTGGCGCCATAAACCAACGAGGCCCAGCAGTACTGCAAAACCAATGATGACGAAACCACTGGCATCGCTGATGCGCAGCACACTGGTGATGGTGGTGTCCTGTGTGTTGCCGAAGGCGGTGTTGTGCCGATCGGCCAACGACACATGTGCGACGGTGGTGCCGGAAGTGGACACACGGATGGTGAAGGTCACCTGAGCCTCACTACGTGCGGGAATCACAACATCATTGGAACGGGAGGTCACGATTTGCATGGAATCGGTGATCGAATTGACCTTGACGCTGACGGCGTAAGGCAGCTTATTGCTTACTGTCACCGGCATCTGGGCCGATTCGCTGAATACCGACACCGATTCGGATGGGGTGATGTACACGCTGCCCAACACCGTATCGGCGAACGTCCGGTTGGCTTTGGCTATCTGGCTCTGATACTCGGCATCGCTGGAGCCGGCGAACGCATGCAGAGCGATGTCGTCATGCGCGTTCAACAGCGTGCTCACCCATTGTGCGGGATCATTGGTGTGGCTGGCGGTTGAACTGGCATCTTGACGGGCAAGTGCCTGCGGGTTCAACGATGAGACATCGTCTTCATCAAGACCCTTCTTCAGTATGGAAGTGGCGAGCCGCAGGATGTCCTTACGACTTGAAGAAAGCTGTTCCAGGGTGGCACGGGTTTGGGAGACGTCGGCGGCATTGGAGTCGTCCTGGTTCACCTCGCTGCTGACGCTGTATGGGTCGGCAGCGGCCATAGTGTTCAGATCAGTCAGATTCAGCCACGATGCCTGTTCCATAGCGCTCATGACCTGATTGATCCATGACGCGCTGCTATTCCTGGAGAAGGTCATCAGCAGGTTTCGGGTGGCATACGGCTGTTCCATTTGATAGAACGCGCTTTGTGCGAGCATTCTGGCCAGCCTGCCCGCATCGCTGGCTTCGGCCGTTGCCCGTGCGCTGGTAGCTTCACCATGCGCCAACGTGCCGAGTTCCGACTGTTCCTTGAGCACGGTGATGTCTCCGGCGGAGGTATTGACCACATAGGTGCCGGTATGCACGGTGTCGGTTTGCTCACCGTCAAACGTGGAATCCGCAATAACGGCGGTATATCCCTGAGCGCGGGCCTTGGTCAGGGCGTCCAGGCTCCACGTGCCGGATCCCTGCCAGGCATAGGTGGCAGTCGGCGTGACGGTGGATTTGGCCACAGCATACAACGTCTGCGCCTGTTCGGCGTTCCATGCTTCGTCGGCGATGCCGGCTCTGGTATAGGCATCGGCATCGTTCAGCGCCGCATACGCCGTGACATCAAAATCACCGGGTTGCATGACTCCCGCGACGGCAGGTCTGGTATCGGAGGGGAGTTCCTGGAAATACAACGGATCGGCCACCACTTGCAGGCTATGGTGTTTGGCCAAGGTCTGGTTGAGTTCCTTGACCGTGGTGGTTTCCTGCTGGTTCACCGATAACACCGGCTCTGCGGATGCATTCTCATCTTCGGAGACAAGGCCGGACAGCGCGGAGGAATCAACCTGCCAGTCAGTGGTGGTCAGCGGCATCGCCACGGTGAGGTTCATCGCCGGAGTCTGCGCGGTGTCGAGCCCGTCAGGAGAACGGGTCAGGAAGCTGGGGAGCATGGTTGGCGGCTGGTTTCCGGCGCTGTACGACAACTGCAGGGGCTTGGGACCCCAGCTGCGCATACTCTGCAGAGCCTGCTGGTCGGCCGCCACGTCAAGGGTGACGGTTGCAGTGTTGCCCGGCGCGATTTCAGGAACATCAATGCTGCCGAGCACATCCGGGGTGGGAATGGCGGTATCGCCTTCCGCCCATTTCTGCATATCAGTGCGTGAGACGAATGTGAACCGTGAATTTGTGCTGAGAATCAGTGACCCCGCCGGTGCCGTATCCGATGAGGCATTGGTAATCGCTACCGTGATATGGAATCCGGAAGAAGCGGTGACTATGGGCGTACTCTGCTCGATGGCGATGGTCTGACCGGCCTGATCATCAGGCGAATCATCGGCATATGCGGTCAGTGGGGCGGCCAGCATCGCCGTGATGACAAGAATGGCCGCAAACGCGCGTACGAATCGTCCACCATGGCGTGAGCGGCATAAGACTGCGGGTAGGTTCACTCGTTTGCCTGCCTGTTCTTCTTTCTGGCGTATAGCCACGCGATTTTGCGCTCGTTGGGGTAGCTCAGCACGTCGTCCAAATCATCGAACCGCACCCAGATGGCGTCTTCGGCTTCATGATCCGGATCGCCTTCCACGGTGAGCTCGCCGCCGGTCTGCCGCAAGGCATAGTGATGCACCAGCTTGTGCACGCGCTGCGTGGTTCCGGTGAACCAGTAGTCGATGGTGGCGATGGAATCGATGACCTCGCCCAAAATGCCGGTTTCCTCGTGCACTTCACGCACGGCGGTCTGCTGTGGAGTCTCGCCCTTCTCGATATGCCCCTTGGGCAGGCACCATTCCAGATGGCCGGAACGAGAATGACGGGCGATGATGGCCACGCGATTCTGATCGTCGAAGATCAGTCCGCCAGCCGAATATTCGCGTACCACCGGTAGTTCCTGTGCATCCAGGGACGCAAACGTGGTGGGGCCGTCGGAAGTGCGGCGTTGCGGCATCATGGCCGGTGTCGGGCCAGTGGGAGTCGGTGTTGTGTCGGCGGCGCGTCGGCCGAATACGGTGGCCGGCGTCGGCCCGGTTTGGGCATGAATGGGCTGCGATGGTTCCTGATGAATCGGAGCGGGTGATGTCTCGGTTTCGATGCTGCTCTGCGCGATCGATTCGGTTTCGGCCTCGCTGTCAATGCCGTCGGCTTGCCCCTCGATGGTTTCGCTTGAGGTGGCGATGGTAACCGTGGCATGCATGCCAAACACGGTTGCCGGCGTCGGCATGGAACGTTCGGTTTTATCAGTGTGGTCAGCCGGCTGCGTGTCAGTGCCGGCTACGTTGTCCATAGTGTCGTCGGATTGCGCGGAATCGGCGGAATTCTGCGGCGTCTGAGACGTATACAGCAGCTGGTCTTGGGTATGGTTATCCGTCGAATCGGGTGTTTGCCCAAGCATGCGGGCAAGATCGGCGGGCGTAATCATATTCTCCACCTTACTCAACCCCGTGTGCAGGTGGGGTAACGGTATGCTGGTAAGGCAGAAAAATGTCACATACGGGAAGGTGCCCATTGGATTTCGAAGTGTGGCCCGAGGCCATCGAACTCGGTCGACTGTTTGCCGAACAGGGTTATGAGCTGGCATTGGTCGGCGGCCCGGTCCGCGATCTGCTCCTGCACCGCAAGAGCCACGATCTGGACTTCTGCTCATCCGCGCGCCCGGAACAGTTCGAGCCCATTCTGCGCCGTTGGGGGCATGACGGTTTTTGGGATATGGGCCGCAAGTTCGGTACGTTGGGTGCCATGCGCCGGCGTGCGGACGGCACCGAGGTCAAGGTTGAGGTGACCACCTATCGGTCGGATACCTACGATCCGGATTCGCGCAAGCCTGAAGTCAATTATGGCGACACGCTTGAAGGTGACCTCTCACGCCGCGACTTCACCGTCAACGCCATGGCCCTGCGTGTGCCCGATCTGGAATTCGTTGATCCGTTCGGCGGTGCCAGCGATTTGGCCAAAGGCGTGCTGCGTACTCCTGTTGATCCGAGTCAGTCATTCGATGATGATCCTCTGCGTATGATGCGTGCGGTCCGATTCGTGGCTCAGCTGGGCTTTTCCATTGCTCCCGATGCTGCGGAGGCGATTTCCTCGATGCGCGATCGCATTGAGATTGTATCCGCCGAGCGCGTACGTGATGAACTGACCAAGATGCTGTTGTCTGACCGCCCTCGCGCAGGGCTGGAAGCACTGGTCGAATCAGGTCTGGCGGATATCGTGTTCCCCGAGATTCCGGCGTTGCAGTTGCAGATTGACGAGCATCATCGGCACAAAGATGTCTTTGAGCACACGATGATCGTGCTTGAACGGGCCATCACTCTGGAAACCGGCCCGGATGGCCCGGTGCCCGCTCCTGACCTCACGTTGCGTCTGGCCGCAGTGATGCATGATATCGGCAAGCCGAAGACCCGACGTTTCGAGCCGGGAGGCAAGGTGAGCTTCCATCATCATGATGCGGTGGGTGCCAAAATGACCCGCAAGCGTTTGAAGGCTCTGCGATTCGATCATCATCTGGTGGAGGACGTCTCGGAACTGGTGAACCTGCACCTGCGTTTCCACGGGTACGTGGATGAGCCGTGGACCGATTCTGCCGTGCGCCGTTATGTCAAGGATGCCGGGCATTTGTATGAGCGTCTAAACCGACTCACTCGCGCGGATGCCACTACGCAGAACAAGCGCAAGGCGATGGTGTTCTCCCAGGCGATGGATGAGATGGAGGCGCGTGTTCGCGAGCTCAAGAAGAAAGAGGATTTCGACGCCATTCGCCCTGATGTGGACGGCAACGAGATTATGGAACTCTTGGGTCTGGAGCCCGGACCGATGATTGGCCGCGCCTACAAGCATATGCTGGAATACCGTCTGGATAACGGCCCGGTGGATCACGATGTTGCCGTGGCCGAACTCAAGCGCTGGTACGCCGAAATAGAGGCGTAATGCATAAATGAGAGCTCCCGCTGGTGGGAGCTGGCTCACGGAGTGAGACTGAGGGTGGTCAACATATGTTATATAAACCACCCTCAGTCACTTCGTGACAGCTCCCGCCAGCGGGAGCCAAAGTGGGATTACTGCGCCGGGTAAGCGGTGTGCTGCGTATCGGCGGGAATATTCGTCATCTTATCGGCGGCCACGCACCCCGTGAAATCAGTGATTTTCTTGCCTTCCTGCGGGGATGACTTCTCATCTTTCAGATCGTTGAAGGTAGCGCCGAGCACCACGTCGATAAGCTGGTCCTCGCGGGCGTTCATCACCATGGCGGCATCGGTGAAGTTGCCGGCCACAGTGTAGGCCTGATTAATGGCGTTCTTGCCAAAGTAGATAGTGGTGCGTTCGACGTTGGTGCTGGAGTAGTTGGTTGCCTCCTGCATCACGAAACCGCGGGCTTCCAGTGCCTTGCTGACCGCTGCGGCAAATTGGCTATGCTCGGTGCCGTTCATCACACGCACGCCGACAGTTCCATTGGCCACGTACGTTGCCTTGCCATCATCGCCCTTGACAGCGCAGGGAGCGGCATTGCCGTAGTTTGGCGCGGTGGCCGGTGTGTTAATCTGCCCCAGGCCGAACACATGGAAATTAAAGAGAATGGCAACCACCAGAATGGCTGCAAGCACTACGCCACTGATGGAGAACACGATGGTCTGGCGGTGGCGTACATATGTCTTGCGTGCCTGCCGTTCATCAATTTGCTGCGTCATCGTTAGACTTCCTTCATGATCATGTGGCTTGTTGCTACATTAGCGTTACTGGCTGACTCCGATAATGGGGTGTGCAGGTGCACTGGCCTTGATAATGCGGTCGACCATACCGCCGTTGCGCCAGGCGTCGATAATGCGCTGCGCTGTGGTGCTGTCCGGTACGAAAGCCACCACCGACGGTCCGGAACCGGAGACGAATGCATGACGGGCACCGGCGTTCACAGCGGCGTCAATGGCCTGACCACTGCGCGGATGCAGACTGATGGCCGCCGCCTGCAGATGATTGCGATCGTCATTGCCGGGACCGACCGCATCAAACGTGTGATACACCTCGGGAGTGCTGAGCTGCGACTGATACGCGCCGACCAGTACCTCTCCGGCATATCCTTGGCCGATGAGATTGCGTTCTGCGGCACTGCCTGCATCAATGACCTCGATGCGTTCGCCGAATCCGGTGCCGTGCGCGAACCCGCCGGACAGACAGAATGGCATATCAGCGCCCAGTGTGGCGGCAATGGTACGCAGGCGTTCCATTGGCCAGTGTAATTCCCATAGCTGATTGACGGCCAGTATGGTTGCGGCCGCGTCTGCCGAGCCGCCGCCGAGACCGGCGCCTACGGGGATGCGTTTGGTGATGGTCAATGCCACATCGGAATCGCGGCCGGCCGCCTGGGCCATGGCGAATAATGCCAGGACCGCGTGGTTGCGGCGCATGTCGCTGCTGGATGAGGCCAAATCGCCCAGATGCGCGCCTTCGAGTTCCAGCGAGAAGCCGGCTCCCGGATGTTTGGCGGTGGCGGTAATGGTGTCATATACCCCGATGGCACAGTAGATGGTGTCCAGTTCGTGACGACCGCCCCATTCATCGTGCGTCGGGCCGACCTCCAGGGTGAGGTTGGTCTTGGCCGGGCAATCCACGCGCACGGTCAGTGCTGCCGGCTCATCCAATTGATCGTCATAAGCGGGGCGTTGACGGACGGCTACCGGAATCATTGCTCCACCTCGTCAGTGGTAGGCGTGGCATGTGATGTGGATTGAACCGCTGCCGCCAATGCCGCAAATTCGGTGACCGTCAGCGTTTCACCGCGTCGGGTCGGGTCAATGCCCGCCGCTGCGAACGCTTCGGCGGGAACAATGGTTTTCAGCGCGGCATGCAAGGTCTTGCGGCGCTGCCCGAAAGCGGCATCGATGAGGCGGAATACCAGTTCACGGTCCGCGGAGGACTTGCCGTGGGAAGGTGCCTGCGTATCATCTGCGGCGTATCTGGTGAACTTCACCAGTGCGGAATCCACGTTCGGTGCCGGCCAGAACACATTGCGCCCAATAGTGCCCACTCGTTCGGCAGTGCCGTACCATGCAAGTTTCACGCTTGGGGTGCCATAGATCTTCGAGCCGGGCTTGGCGGCCAGCCGGTCGGCCACCTCTTTCTGCACCATCACCAGGAAAGATCCGAGGCTATCGAAGCGTTCAAGCAGGGTGAGCAGAATCGGCGTGGCCACGTTGTACGGCAGGTTGGCCACCAAGGTGAAGCTGGTATCGCCGTTGAAATCAGGCACATTATCCGGGGTGACTGTCAGCGCATCCCGATTGACGACGGTCAGGCGATCGGCGGCTTCGGGCATGAACTCGGCTACGGTGCGGGGCAGGCGTTCAGCCAGTGGCGGGTCGATTTCCACGGCGGTCATCGTGGCACCGGTTTCCAGAATCGCCAACGTCAATGAACCGAGGCCCGGACCCACCTCCATGACATGATCATTGGTCGTGACATCCGCTTCGCGCACGATACGACGCACAGTGCCGGGGTCAATAACAAAATTCTGGCCGAATTTTTTGGTCGGACTGATGCCGGCCTCGGCTGCGATGCGGCGAATATCGGCCGCACCCAGTAGATGGCCAGTGGTGGAGGTGTTGTTGCTCATCAGTGCTTCCTTGTGTCCGATTAATACCAGCCGGTTTGTTCCGAATGCTGCCAGGCTACGGACGGGCTGCCGTAGCGTTGGGCGATGTACCACAAGCCCCAATCGATTTGCACGGCGGCATCATCGCGATAGTTGGCGCCGAATGCGGCCATTTTGCTGGCCGGCAGCGACTGCGGTATGCCGTAGGCGCCGGATGACTTATTTTCCTTGTACCAGAGCCAGCTGGATTCACGGTTCCACAGTTTGACCAGGCAAGTCCAGTCGTTGCCGGTCCAGCCGCGCTGGGCTGCGGCGCCGGCTGCATAGGATTGCGCCTGAGCCACGGTAGGATGCCAAAGACGGCCCGATGGAGCCGGATCAGGAGTGGGAGTCGATGGCGAGCTATTGTCGCTTCCGGTGTTCTCATTTTGAGAGTTATCGGTACTGCCTGTGTTGCCGCCGGTATTACCGGTATTGCCACTGGTATTGCCCGTGTTGCCCGTACCGCTGTCGTTCTTATTGTCAGTAGTACCGGTGTTCTCGGGCTTGTTGGGCTTATTGGTATCGGTGGGTTTGCTGGATTCGTTGGACGAATTATCTGCGGAATCATTTGGCTTATTGGATCCGGAATTGCCCTGATTGTTGTCAGTGCTGCCGGAATCGGTGGTGGATGATTCAGCCTTCGCTGGACCGATGGCGATGATCTGGTCAACGGCCATCGTGGTGACGTTCTCGGATTGTAGTGTTTCCGATTCGGCAACGCCATCTACATAGGTGACGTTATAGATCTGCGTCTTCTCGCCGTTTTGCCCTTGCTGGCGGATCTCGGACTGCCCCGGCGCCAGATTAGGGTCGATGACGGTCTGTGTGGAGAACGGTACGACCACGGTGCGGTTTTCCACGCCATGCGTCACGCGCTGCACGCGCAGAATGGTCTCATCGCCGTTCTTTTCCACGCTGATGCGATCCTCTTTGCCCAGCGTGATGCCTTTGGAATCCAGAATGGATGCAGCCGGCAGTTTGCCATTGGGGGCTTCGGAAGTCTTACCGTCCGCGATGACGGTGACCGGGCCGGATTGGTTGATGACCAGACCGCCGGTGAGCTGGTTGTACACGTTATTGATATTGACCGTGATTTTGGCGGCGTTGGCGTTGTTCTCCTCAAAGAAGCCGAGCAACTGGTCTGCGCTGGTGGCCACGGTCCAGAATGGTACGGAAGTGCCGTCAATGGTGATGGTGGTTTGGTATGCGGAACGCACGGTGACCACGGCATGATCGGCAAGCTGATTGCCGGACGAGGTCTCGACGATGTCATGGGTTTTCACGTCGATGCCCTGCTCCTCGAGCAGGCGGGATGCGGTCATAGCGTAGGTGGTGACCTGGGTGGTCTGGCCATTGATGTTTAGGGCCACGGATTTTTTTGCGGTGAATGCAAACGAGCCGACCATCGCCACGGTGAGTGCCGTAGCACAGGCAATTACGCGGATGCGACGCAGTGTAACAAACCGCTGCGGGGTCCAACGCCGTGCCATAGATGTTCCTCTTCCTTACTGCTGACAACTACGCCACCCATCGTAACGGCTGGTCTGGTTTGCATGGCTTATTCGTTCGGCACTATCACCATTCCTGCTCGGTTGCAGGACGGCAGAGAAAAGAAAAAAAGGGGGGCGGGAGAGAAGGGGATGTTCCCGCCCCCTTTAAGGCGCGGAGCTAGTTGGGGGACGCTCCGCCCTCATTCCAGGAAGCCCATAGTTGGGGGGAAGGCTCCTGGAGCACTTACCCAAGGTAAGAATGATGTGCGTAGAAAAAACTACGTATACCCATAATACGCTTTTTCCTGCGCGACGAGCCTCTTGTCGGGATCGAACCGACGACCTGCCGCTTACAAGGCGGCCGCTCTGGCCATCTGAGCTAAAGAGGCATAATCCCAACGTGCATAAGCAGTGTTGCGAACAAATGACTAGTATACCGGTAGTTCCCGAGTGGTCAATTCGGGCGGAGGCGTGAGCGGCCCGGTCGACGCCGGTCCTAGGGCATCGACCGGGCCGGTGCATCAGGAGGCCACTGAAATCGGCTTGCCGTCCGCGCCGATTGAAGGCATCTTGCCTCCCACGCCCACCTGGTCGGCGTCCAATCCGATGGACTTGAGGAATCCGTCCACCATGCTGGTATCCGCCAACGTGAGCTGCTTCAGATCCCAGTATTCACCGTTGATGGTCAGGGTGGGGGAGGAGAAGGCGCCGGAGCTGTTGAACAGTTCGGGGCGCAGGATCGTGTAGTTGTTGGAGGCGGTGAGCCAGTCGAGGTATTCGTTCTTGCCGCTGAACGCCGCGGCGGCCACATCCTCGCTCACGCCGGCCTTGACGGCCTGCTTCTCCAGCTTGGCGTTGCCTACCGGCTCGTAATTGGACAATTCGCCCGGCTGGAAATCCTCAGCGTAGATATTGGAGAGGTAGCTCATGAGGTGGTGGGGATCGTCATCATGCTCGGCAATGTAGATGGCACCGTTGAACGCGCGGTTGGAGTAGTTGTCGGAGCTCTTGTTGTCCTGGAAATTGAGGAAGTGCAAATCGATGTTGAGCTGGCCGGCGTTCATCAGCTTGACGAGCGTTTGATCGAGCTGGCGGTTCACCGAGGCACAGCCGGGGCACAGCGGTTCCATATAGATGGATATGGTGGGAGCCCCCTCGGCCTTCTGGCCATACCCTTTGTTGGAGATCACGAAGCCGGCCTTGTCGTCGGCGTTAGCCGGCTGGGTGCTGACTTTCTTGAGCTTGCTGTAGGCCTCGTCCACGGTCATGTTGCTTTGTTGGCTACTGCTGCTGGTGTTGGACGGCTGCATGGCCTTGTATACGGCGAATCCAGCGATGGCCACCAGCACCACGATAATGGCCACCACAATGCAGCCGATGATGGTCTGCTGCTTACGCTCCTTGGCTGCCTGTTCGGCCTGCGCCTGCTGGGCCGCCGCCTCGGCCGCACGTCGCTCGGCGCGGGTGGCGCGCTTAGCCTGACGCTTCGGATCTGACATGGATCTCCCCTTGAAATCGCTTCGATATTTGGGGCCCATCATAATGACCGGCCCTGAGGAAGACCGCGTACAGATCAGCTGGGAGGTGAATTCCCTGTAAAAGTAATGCAGATTACGCCAGCGGGACCCAACTGATTGGCATGCCCAGCAGCGGCAGCGCGCACAATACCAGCGTGATGATGATCCATAGGGTGAGTAGCACCGTGCCGCGGCTGCCTTGCCGAGGGATTGATGCGGCCGGCAGACCGTCTGCCCCTGGTTGCGCCATCGGTTCGAGGTCGTTGTGCCTGATGCCGCGCAGCACGCCGGCACCCAACCGGGGCATGGCCGACTGTGGCCCGAATACGGTGATCAGCCAACCGATGGCCATGAACCCACCAAGTGCCAGACCGGAGACGGAGAACGGCATATCATCCAGCAGCGGAACCGGAACGCCCCGGCTCGCAGTGAAATACCACGAGATGGTGCGCACCGGCAGTCCCAACGCGGCCACGGCCACGGCGATACCGGCCAGATAGACGATGGTGAGCAGCAGTAGTTTCGGTATCGACAGCAGCAGCGCCTTGACGATGTGCCACGGCAGCGTTGCCACGCGAATCAGCGAATCGGAGCTTTTGCGCTCGCCGCCGCGTCGGCCTTCGCGCTCCAACTGAGACTCAGTGTTATATGCCAACGTCAACAGCAGCCAGAGCAGTATTTCGGCTGCAATCAAGGCGATCAGCGGGAAACTCGCAGCCAGCACGGCCAAAGGCACAGCGAACAGGAACAGCGGCAATACCCCGCGTTGCAGATACATTCCACGACGCACATCCGCGGGATTGGGTGCAGGCGGGCCTTGGATAAGCGCCTCGGTGGGAACGCATTGCGCGGTCTGGTTGATGACATGCTGCAATGCGGGGCGAATCGCTGGATCCACAGCCGTGCTTTGCCCGTCGGCCGGGTTCCATCCGTTCTGGCCTAGTGGCACTGGCTGTGGTGCAGGCAGTACGGCGGTACGTTCGGATAGTGGCGTGGTAGGAGCAACCGGTGGTTCATCGCTGATGGGCACCGTACGCTGTGCGGCTGGGCGTATCGCCTCGGTGGCGTTTTCGGTGGCATTGCCTACGAGTTGTGTTGCTTCATCATCCGATGAGAGATTGCTCCCAGCGTTGGTAGTTGCCGGGAATGCTTCGGTTGCCGTGCCGTCGCTGAGCGTCGGCGAAGACGATGAGTCGATTGCCGCCGTGGCGTAGTCGTCCTGACGCCAGATGGCCCGCGGATTATCGCTATCCGCGTCGGCGGTTGCGCCAAAAGGGGGCATCGCCTCGGTTCCAACTGCATCGGCGGCAATTGTGGCAGCCGTTCCGGCAATGGCGCCGGCGGCGAACGGTCCGGCCTGAGTGCCTTGCCACACGCTCGGATCCAGTGCGTCCACAGCGATGGTGTTCAGCAATTGGTCCGGCGTGCAACGCTTTGACCGGTCGGGGTTCAGGGCGGATCGGAACGCGGCCATCGTGCCGGCCGGCAGTCCGGTAAGGTTCGCGTTGCCCGATGCTTCGCGCTCCAGCACCGCCATCATCGGCTTGGTGCCGAATACCGGTGCGCCGATCGCAGCAAAAGCGAGTACGGAGGCCACCGACCACCAGTCGGTCATCTCATCGGATTCAGCGCCGTCAATGATTTCGGGGGCTATGAACCCCGGTGTGCCCATCACCAGTCCAGTGCGGGTCACGTGGCTTTCCCCCTCGCCCATGGCGATGCCGAAGTCAACCAGCACCGGGCCGGCGGCGGAGACCATCACATTGGTGGGTTTGATGTCGCGGTGGACGATGCCGGCCGCATGCACGGCTTTGGTGGCGTCGATGAGTTTACGGGCCAGACGTTCCAGATCGTCGCCGATGTAACGGCCGTTGACCTCCACGTCTTCCTTGAGATTGCGGCCCTCGATGAGCTCGGTGACAATGAACGCCAGCGAATCATCGAGTTCCATGTCAACGATGCCGCATACGCCCGGATGATTGACCTTCTTCAGCGCCATGGCCTCACGACGTAGGCGCTCGCGCGGCGTGATGTTGGGTTTGAGGTCCGGGTCGTGCGCTGCTGTGTTGGCGGAGTTCGAGGTTCCCGATTCGTCGGCCAACGAATCGCGCAGAATCTTCATGGCATAGGTAGTGCCGCCATCGTCGCGCACACGCCATACCGACCCCATGGCACCCGCGCCGAGTCGGGAGACCAGCGTATACCCGCCAACCACTTCGCCCGGTTCAAGATTCAACGCGTTCAAATCGCTCATGCCCTCCATCCTAGCTTGGTGGCGTCTTTGGAGTGGTGCTTGGGCGTTCAGCGTCACAAATTCAGGAAATAAGGCGCAGTCTCCTGAATTTCTGACGCTGACGGTGCCTCAGTGACAGATTTTCAGGAAATATGGCCTTGTTTCCTGAATTTGTGACGCTGACGGCATCTGAGCGACAGAAATTCAGGAGGTGTGGTCTCATTTCCTAGATTTCTGTCGCTGAGCGACCGGTAGCGACAGAAATTTGAGAAAAATGCCGTTTACGTATCAAGAAGTGCCATTTACGTCATATTGGATGAGTCGTGGGCGCGAATGTGGTAGCAGATTATGCGCTCGAAATGACAGGATAGGTGTGTGGGCGGGTGCGGGCCATGCGAATCTGCCACCCTAGAATCATCGGCATCAAGGATGTGTCGGCGTAGCGACCCGATGGAGAGCCAGGCAGACATATCCCAGACGATGACCGCGATGCAAGGCAGTATCGCGCAGACACAGAAAGAATAGGAGAAAGACCTCATGCTGGATATCAATATGTCCGACGTGATCGCCGTCCTCAAATCGTTAACACCATATCTTGTGGTGCTTGGCGTGGTGTTGGTAGCGGCAATCATCATTACGTTCGCGGTCAATAAGAAGACTGTACAGAACATCAGTGTTCGTAAGCTGGTGCATTCCGAGTCATGGCTGGTAGTGCTGGTAGTTGTAAGCGTGTCCATTGCTCTGATGCTTACCGGCCCTATGGCCACTCTGCTGGGCAACGCAACCGCCAAGAAGTACAAGTTGAGCGATGAAACCATCGCCGCCGCTAATACACAGGCACAGGATTGTACAGCGAAGCAGTCACCATGCTGCAGAACAATGAAGATAATCTGCCGATTAGCGGCACCAAGAAGCTGAATGTCTTTGGTTGGGGTTCCACGCAGCCGATTCTCGGCGGTTCCGGCTCCGGCTCCATGTCCAACGAACATCCGATGGCTTCCATCCTGAGCGGCCTGAAGCAGGCTGGTTTTGAGACCAACAGCGAATTGACGGATCTGTATACTGCGTATCGTACTGATCGCCCGGTACTCAACATGTTCCAACAGGATTGGACCCTGCCTGAAGTGCCGGCTGACCAGTACTCAGATTCTTTGATTTCCGATGCCAAGTCCTTCTCCGATGAGGCTGTTGTGGTTATCACCCGTTTTGGCGGTGAGAATGCTGATCTTCCTCGCGATATGAAAGCCGAGAGCGTTATCTATAACAATAATTCCAAGGATTACGAGGATTATCAGCAGGGTGAAAGCATTCTCGAGCTGAGCCAGACCGAGAAGAACATGCTCGATCTGATCTCCAAAAATTTTGAGCATGTTACTTTGGTATACAACGGTTCCAATCCGTTGCAGTTCGACTTCCTCGCCGACTACCCTCAGATTAAGTCAGTGTTGTGGTGTCCGCCGGCAGGTCAGACCGGTTTTAACGCCCTTGGCGATATTCTCGCTGGCAAGGTAAACCCGTCTGGTAAGACCTCCGATACTTTTCTGAAGAACGTGCGCAGCACACCTACTCTGAACAACATCGGTAACTTCCCGTACGACAACGTTGAGGATCTGGCTGTTAGGGTTAACTTCGTTGGCAGCGAGTACACATCCAGTCCGACGTTCGTGAACTATGTTGAAGGCATTTACGTGGGCTACAAATTCTACGAAACTGCTGCCGATGAAGGCTTGATCAACTACGACGATACGGTGGCGTTCCCATTTGGCTATGGCCTGAGCTACACCGATTTCTCTCAAGAGATGGGTGATGTCTCCTATAAGAACAGTAAGGTCAGCTTCGATGTGACCGTGACCAATACCGGTGATAAGGCCGGCAAAGATGTGGTTGAGGTCTACTACAACCCGCCGTACACCAATGGCGGCATCGAGAAGGCTTCTGTGAACCTGGCTGCTTTCGAGAAGACCAAGGAGCTGAAGCCGGGCGAATCCGAAACCGTGAAGATTGAGTTTGATGATGACACTATGGCCTCCTATGATGCCACGGATGCCAAAGCCTACGTGCTCGAATCCGGTGACTACGAGGTGTCGTTGCAGTCCGACTCTCACACGGTGATCGATTCCGCCACCGTGAACGTGCCGAAGACCATCACTTATGATTCCGATTCGAATACCCACAATGGCGATCAGGTTGCAGCCACCAACCAGTTCGATGATGCCGAGGGCGACATGACCTACCTGTCTCGTGCTGACCACTTCGCCAATTACGAGGAGGCCGTTGCCGCTCCCGCCAGCATGTCTATGTCGGATGAGGCCAAGAAGGCGTTCAGCAACAATGACACCTACAATCCGGCGGAGCACGACAATGCCGATGATGAGATGCCGACCACCGGCGCCAAGAATGGCGTGCGTTTGGCTGATTTGCGCGGTAAGGATTACGACGATCCCCAGTGGGATAAGCTGCTCGATCAGCTGACCTTCGACAACATGGACAATATGATTGCCATGGCCGGCTACGGTACTGCAGCAATCAAGAACATCGGCAAGGTAAAGCTCACTGACCTCGATGGTCCAGCCGCGTTGATCAATAACTTCACTGGCGTCAGCTCCATTGCCTTCCCCTCGGCAGTTGGCATCGCCAACACGTGGAATAAGGATCTTGCCTCGGAATTCGGCAAGACCTTGGGCAAGATGGCTCGTGAAATGCATGTTGACGGCTGGTACGCACCTGGCATGAACATTCATCGCTCCCCATTCTCCGGACGTAACTTCGAATACTTCTCCGAGGATGGTCTGCTCTCCGGTGTGATGGCTGCAGGCGAGATTGCCGGTGCGCGTTCACAGGGCGTGTACTCCTTCATGAAGCACTTCGCCCTGAATGATCAGGAAACCAACCGTACCGCCATGCTGGTCACCTGGGCCAACGAACAGTCCATTCGCGAAATCTACCTGAAGCCATTCGAGATGGCTGTCAAGGATGGCGGCGCGCAGGCGGTAATGACTGCCTACAACTACATTGGCCCCACCTACGCTGGTGCTAACCCTGCACTGCTTAACACCGTCCTGCGCGATGAATGGGGCTTCCGAGGCTTCACCCTGACTGACTACTTCGCTGGCTTCGGCTATCAGAACGCCGATCAGGAGATTCGCAACGGTGGCGACGCCATGCTCGCCACGATGGATGTCACCAACCATGTGACCAGTAAATCCGCCACCTCGTTGAAGGCCATGCGCACCGCTGCGCACAACATCCTCTACACCGCAGTCAACAGCTGGCAGTATGAGAATGGTGAGCCCAAGACTGAGCTGCCAATCTGGCAGACCGGCATGTGGATCGGGATTGCGGTGGTATTCGTGCTGTTCATCGGTCTTGAAGTGGTGACCATTCGCCGCTTCATGGCCCGCCGCAAGCCTGCTGTGGAGGTGATTGCCTCTGAGAAGTGACCTTTGGGCAATCGGAATTACTTTCACTCCTTCGTTCTGATTGTCTGAATAATCAACGTATCCGCTGAAACCATCGCTGTCCTATTGATGGTTTCAGCGGATACGTTTTTCTTCGTTGCACCAATCATCTCCGCTCAAGCTCAGCGCGTAAACCGGCCACCATGGCGGCCAACTCGCGCACCTCCTCACGCAACAACTCGATTTCGGGACTGGGCGGCATGGCCGCAGCAGAGCCTGGCGCGGCTGCCCGCTTGTTCCCCTCAGGCACACGAGCCTTTGCCGCAACGGATGCGATGGCTTCCTGCGCAGCTTCCTTGGCTACTTCCTTCTCTCGCGCGTCCTCGCGCCGGTCCGTCTCCAGATTGACCTGGTCGACGATCCAAGAAGCCAGCGTGGCTGTCGCGATACCAATTAACGCAATACCAGTGAACATCAGCACCACCGCAATGATCTTGCCTTGGAAAGTCACCGGCGAAAAATCGCCATACCCCACGGTGGTCACGGTCACGAACGCCCACCACAGCGACACCACATAATCAACAACGAACACCACCCAGATCACATTGATGACGGTCTCGCACAGCGCGATATGCGTACGGGAGAGAATCTCCCACGAATACACCACCAGAAACACCACGGACAACACCATCAGCGGCCGGTCCGTCCACTTCTTCCGAGTCTTCAGTCCCATATTCCGATTGCAGCGGCGCACCTGCGGCGCCACTGCGGAGTATGACTTCAGACATCAGTGTTGTATACGTTCGTATACATTTCACATTGTGTACGAACGTATACAACGGTATCTTTCAACCCACATTTCCCTTATGGATATCACTGTGGTGATATAATCAAAAATATGTAAGGAGAGGGAAGGAGGAGGCCAATGGAGACCTCGTCGATCGAACTGTGGCACGGCTCTTCGCATGTCATCAAACATCCCGAATATGGGATGGGCAAGCCGAACAACGACTATGGTCGCGGATTCTATTGCACACGCAGCATCGAACTAGCGAAGGAATGGGCGTGTGCTGGGCTGGATGACGGTTTTGCGAATCGATATACATTGACCACAGATGGGCTCACTTTTCTGGACCTGTCTCAACCGCCCTACACCATCCTAAATTGGCTGGCATTGTTGGTCGAAAATCGTCGTTTTCAGCCGACTACCGCCGTCGCCGCGCAAGGCATCGAGTATTTGCGACAAGTGTTTCTGCCGGATATCAGTCAAGCTGACGTGATTGTCGGTTATCGTGCCGATGATTCTTATTTTTCGTTCGCCCGCGCTTTTGTCAATAACGCGATTTCCCTTGACCAACTCGCTGACGCGATGCGATTGGGTGAGCTTGGCAAACAGATCGTGCTTATCAGTTCCCGTGCATTTGCCGCACTCCAATTCCAAGATTGTGAGATCGCCCGCGCTTCGACCTACCACGTATTGCGCAATGAGCGCGACGTCACGGCCCGTGAAGCCTACCGTCGCAAAAGTGCGGAAGCCGATATTGACGGCTTGTTCATGCGTGACATCATCCGTGAGAAAGTGACCAACGATGACCCCCGCTTACGATGAGACGTATCTGCCTGATGCCATGGTCAATTTGGCCGGCGCATTCGATTATGCGCTGAACGATTGCGGATTGCCGGCCAGCTTGTTTATAGATTTCTTTGTTACTTCTGATGTTGCTGAACTCTTCGGTCGGGGCGTGCCCAAATATGTGTGCGGCATGTCCGGCGAAGAGCTGGTGGCCGAAATCATGCGGCAAACCGGCTGGACTCGCATTATCGATATGCCACCCGCCACGCCGCGTACTGGTGCAACACTCGAATACTGGGCCGGCTGGGTGCTTGCATACTGCCAATGGGCCAGGGGAGTGCGGTTCGAGGATATTCTCGAGGTGCTGCCGTTTGACGATATTGTGCGACTGTACCCGACTTTGCACGAAGCCGGCGAAAGCCGATTCGTCGACGTATACGACGAGCGGGCCGCCCGCAATCGCATTGAAGGCGACTCCCGGCTGCACACGATTCGCGTGCGCGCCGGACTCAGCCAATCCGAACTGGCCCGTCGTTCTGGCGTCACTTTGCGCTCCGTCCAAATGTACGAACAGCGCCACAAAGACCTCGGCAAAGCCGCTGTCTCTAGTGTGCTTGCCCTAGCCCGCACACTTGGTTGCCGTATCGAAGATTTGTTGGAACCGTAGCTTCTCAAAAAGATTAAGAAGCTACGGCACAAACTTCTCAACAATTTTGAGAAGCTGGACGCTGAGTCGTTGCTTTCTGGAACTTGGCAGCACCGCAATGTGCGCCTCTCCCGACCGATTGTGCGCGCGAAACGACAGGTTGTGTAATACGGGCAGCGCGGCCCGGCCGAACCTGATTCAATCAAACTAGCGGCGAATCGTGTGCAACTCCAGGCACTGCGCGGATGCGGTGCCGGCAATGTGGCGCAGGACGGTTCGTCAGACAGACGTACAACAGTGCAGTGCAAGGGAGAACGATATGGAACTTGAAGAACTGTCGGTCGCCGAGAAAGCCGCGATGCTCTCCGGCGGCTCCGAATGGGATTCCCGCGGCAACGAGAAGGCCGGCATCCCCAGCTTCGTGATGAGCGACGGTCCCCACGGCGTGCGTCGCCAGCTCGGCGAAGGCGATCATCTGGGCCTGGGTGCTTCCAAGCCCGCCACCTGCTTCCCGACCGCCGGCACCGTGGCCAACTCATGGGATTCGGCGCTCGCCGAAGAGATGGGTGAGGCCCTCGGCAATGAAGCGCACGATCTGGACGTGAATGTGCTGCTCGGCCCGGGCCTGAACATCAAGCGCAATCCGCTGTGCGGCCGCAATTTTGAGTACTATTCCGAAGACCCCATCGTGGCCGGCCGCATGGCCGCAGGTCTGATCCGCGGCATCCAGTCCAATGGTGTTTCCGCCTGCCCGAAGCACTTCGCGGTCAACAGCCAGGAGTTGCGTCGCCAGGCCTCCAACTCCGTGATCGGTGAGCGCACGATGCGCGAGATTTATCTGACCGCGTTTGAAATCGCCGTGCGTGAGGCCGCTCCGATGACCATCATGACCTCGTACAACGAAATCAACGGCGTCTACGCGCATGAGAACAAGCACCTGCTGCAGGATATTCTGCGGGATGAATGGGGCTTCGACGGCATGGTCGTCTCCGACTGGGGCGGCTCCAATTCCGCCGTGGCCGCGGTCAAGGCCGGTGGCTCACTGGAGATGCCGTCTCCTGGCTACACCTCCGTGCGCGAACTCGAAGGTGCGGTCACGGCCGGTACCTTGTCGGAAGCGGATTTGAATGCCCGCGCGGCTGAAGTCGCCAAGATTGCGCGGATGACCAAGACCGAGGGTGTTGGCCGCGATGATCTGCTTAAGGATGCTGTCGCCGCCGCACACCACGAGGTGGCTCGTAAGGTGGCTGAGAACTCGTCCGTGTTACTCAAGAACACTGTCATCGGCGCTCCGGCCCGCAATGGCGAAGCCAATGACGCTGGAATAGCGAATTCGGCGGTCTCCCCGGTCCTGCCCCTCGCCGCAGGCACCCGCGTTGCCGTGATTGGTGACATGGCCAAAACCCCGCGATTTCAAGGCTCCGGCTCTTCTAAAGTGAATGCCACCCGTGAAGAAAACATCCTTGATGAGCTCAAGAACGCCGCAGCAACCACCGGCGTGACCGTGGCAGGCTACGCGCAGGGTTGCGACCGTCAAGGTGCCAAGAACCAACCGTTGGTTGACGAAGCCGTGACGCTCGCTGCCTCTCAGAATGTTGACGCGGTAATCGCCGTCGTCGGCCTCGACGAACGCAGCGAATCCGAGGGCCTCGACCGCTCCACCATGGCCATCCCGCAGGTACAGAACGACTTGGTCGATGCCCTGACCGCCACCGGCAAGCCCGTCATCATTGTGCTCGTGGCCGGATCCCCGGTCGAGCTGCCATGGTTCGATGCCGTGTCCGCAATCCTGTACGTCGGCCTGTCCGGACAAGCGGGCGCATCCGCCACCGTGCGCGCCCTGACCGGCCAAATCAACCCATCCGGTCACTTGACCGAAACCTGGCCGATCAGTTACGCCGACTGTCCGTCCGCTGGCTGGTACCCGGCCATCGGCCGCGACGCCATCTACCGCGAGGGCCCGTTCGTTGGCTACCGCTACTACGAAACCACCAACGTGCCGGTCCGCTTCCCATTCGGCTACGGCCTGAGCTACGCCACTTTCACCTACAGCGACCTGACCGCCGACGAAACCGGCGTCCAGTTCACAGTGACCAACGATTCTGACGTGTCCGGCGCCACCGTCGCCCAGCTGTATGTGTCTGGCCCCTCCGAAGGCGTGCTACGCCCGGCCCGCGAGCTCAAGGGCTTTGCCAAGGTTCAGCTTGACACGCGCGAATCCAAGACCGTGCGCATCGAATTTGACCGCTACACCTTCCGTCACTTCGACACGGCTGCTAACGCATGGCGCATCGAATCCGGTGTATGGACGCTGGCGGTCGGCACCAACGCCGAAAACCTGCCGCTGACCTGCGAATTTGCAGTCGCCGGCGATGTGGACGCCACCCCCGCCAACCCGGCGCTCGGCCACTACCTCACCGGCGACGTCAAGCACGTGACCGACGCCGAAATGGCCGTGCTGTTCGGCCACGAGGTCATCGCCCCCGGCAAGCCCACGACCTTCGGCGTAAACGATCCGATCTCCAGCTGGGTCGATTCCAAGGGCTTCACGGCCCGAACCATCGCCAAAACACTGGCCAACCGTGAGGCCAAGACCCGCCAGAAGACCGGCGCGCCAGACCTCAACATGCTGTTCATCCTCAACATGCCCCCCAGGGCCATGAGCAAAATGACCCAGGGCATGGTCGATTCGGCTATGGTCGACGCCATCGTCAAAATCGCCAACGGCCACACTTTCCACGGCCTCGGCAGTATCATCGCGGGCCACTTCCGCAACCAATCCGCCAACAAGCGCACCGCAAAGGAGCTGAACAATGACTGAGAACGCAAAGCAGCCCGCCGCCAAGGTGAGCACGAACGGCATCGTCGCATGGTGGATGCACACGTGGGGTGATTTTCAGAGCAAGCACCCTGTGCTGGCAAAGTGGGTCTATCAGATCTTCTACTTCTTCGTGTTCAGCATGGGTGTCACCATCGTGCAGTACCTGATTTTCACGTTCATGCCATATCTACTGGGTAAGGATCTGGCCGGTACGGAATTCATGTGGCCACAAGTCAACATGAGCCTGTTCGGTGTGGACTTTACGTGGAGCCTGCTCGGTTACAACGTGGTGCGTGACGCCGCCGGTGCTGTGGTCATTGGCGGTGGCCTGGGCTACTTCATTAGCTATGAGGTGGGCTCGTTCATCGCCCAGTGCATTAACTTCCCGCTGCAGCGCAATATCACCTTCAAGAGCCATGGCAATCCGGTGTATCAGGCAATGTGGTACTTCATTGCTTGGGTGGCTATCTCGCTGATTTGCAATGGCTTCAATAATTTATGGATGCCGATTGCGCAGGCGTATGTGCCGTTGGCCGTGTACAACCTGCTGGTCACCTTTATCACGGGTGGAGTCTCGATGATTATCTTCTTCTTCGTGTTCAAGATAATCTTCCCCGAAGGCGAAGCTAAGGCCGAGGCGGAGTAATTCGTGCCACATCAATTCTGATAACTGAATTTCCTCATCTCCTTTCCTTAAGGCCTGGCCGTATGCTCGTTTGGACATCCGGTCAGGCCTTTTGACGTCATATGGGGGGCGTCAGCGTTCATTCTCCGTTTCGAGGGGCTGATTTTGTTTTTTGGGAAGCTCTATCTCCGTTTCGAGGGGCTGGTGCCCAAGTAGAAGCGGTCCAAGAATGGCGAAATGACGGTGGCAAGAAGGCGTTTGTACTTGTGTTTCGGCGGATGACCGGCCCCTTGAAACGGAGATAGACCTCCGGAAAGGTTCAAATCAGCCCCTCGAAACTTAAATATGACGATCAAAGCGCAAATGTGAACAATGCCACATATAACTTGGTGAGTCGCTGCACGCTGATTTTCAGGGCTTCTCAAGAATGGCGGAATATCAACAGAAACCACTATATCTAGGTTTGTTGTGTGATACACGCCACTACATATAGTGCATTGATTTCAAGCTACACAGATGTAATATGGCCATCGTTTCACTGTTCAACAGAGATAGATGGAGGGGAGTCGCCATGACTGTCACCGTGTTCACCAAGCCGCATTGCCCGCAATGCAACGCCACCAAGCGCCAGCTCACCAAGCTTGGTGTGCCGTTCGAGACCGTGGACCTGACGGAGAACCCCGGCACTCTCGAGCAGCTGCAGGCCGCAGGCTTCCAGCAGGCTCCAGTGGTGATCACGCCGAACAACTCATGGACCGGCTACCGCCCCGATTTGATTCGTGAGGTTGCCCAGCAGGTAAGCGCTGAGACCAATGCTTCGGCCGTGGTTTCCGCGTGAGCCAGACCGAATCCGGCATCGCCGCGGAAAGTGTTCCCGGTGCCAGCCAGCCTGAATTCGCCGCCACCAGCAATGTGATCGGAGCACTGGTCTACTTTTCGTCGGCCTCCGAGAACACCGCGCGATTTGTAGCCAGCTGCCGATTACAGGACGAGGGCATCAACGTCTACCGCATTCCACTGCGAGCAGCTGATCCGGCTCTCAACATCCGCGAGCCATACGTCATCATGGTGCCCACATACGGCGGTGGCGTGGTCAAGAAAGCAGTGCCGATTCAGGTCAAGCGTTTCCTGAATGACCCCGACAACCGCGCATGGATTCGCGGCGTCATCGCCTCAGGCAACACCAACTTCGGCGAGGCCTACTGTGCCGCCGGCGACATCATCGCCGCCAAATGCCACGTCCCCTACCTATACCGCTACGAACTCATGGGTACGCCAGAAGACACCGCTGCCGTCCGCAACGGCCTCGTCCGCTTCTTCGCTCAACAGCAATAAGGACTCCAATGACCGACCTCACCAACACCGAATTGTCGCTCGACAACACCACCGACACCTCGGCAGAACAGTACGATCCGGCACACGACTACCACGCGCTCAACGCGATGCTCAATCTCTATGATGCCGACGGCAAGATCCAGTTCGATAAGGACAAGGCCGCCGAGCGTGAATACGTGACCGGCCATGTGGCCGCCAATATCAAGAGGTTCGACTCCACCGCCGAGCGTCTCGAATACCTGATCAGCAACCAGTACTACAACCCTGCGGTCTTCAACCAGTACTCCGCTGAATTCCTCGACCGCATCTACGAGCACGTGGAATCCGCCGGCTTTGAGTTCGGCACTTTCCTTGGTGCGTTCAAGTTCTACACGTCCTATGCGCTCAAGACGTTCGATGGTCGCCTCTATCTTGAGGACTTCCCGCAGCGTTGCGCCGCTGTGGCCCTGGAGCTCGCCGCCGGCAACGAGCAGCAGGCCATCGAATACGCCGACGAAATGCTTGCCGGCCGTTTCCAGCCTGCCACCCCGACCTTCCTGAACCTCGGCAAGGCCCAGCGAGGTGAGCCGGTCAGCTGCTTCCTGGTGCGCATCGAAGACAACATGGAGTCGATTTCGCGCGGCATCAACGCGGCCCTCCAGCTTTCCAAGCGCGGCGGCGGCGTCGCCCTGCTGCTGAGCAACCTGCGTGAGCTCGGCGCCCCGATTAAGCACATCGAAAACCAGTCCAGCGGCGTGATTCCGGTGATGAAGCTGCTGGAGGACTCCTTCTCCTACGCCAATCAGTTGGGCGCACGTCAAGGTGCCGGCGCAGTGTATCTTAACGCCCACCACCCGGATATCCTGCGTTTCCTGGACACCAAGCGAGAGAACGCGGACGAGAAAATCCGCATCAAGTCGCTGGCACTCGGCGTGGTGATTCCGGACATCACCTTCGAGCTGGCCAAGCAGAAGGCGCAGATGGCGCTGTTCAGCCCCTACGATGTGGAGCGCGTATATGGCAAGCCATTCGCCGACATCTCCGTCACCGAACATTACGACGAGATGGTGGCTGACGACCGCATCAAGAAGACCTACATCGATGCCCGCAAGTTCTTCACCACCATCGCCGAGCTGCAGTTCGAGTCCGGCTACCCATACATCGTGTTTGAGGACACGGTCAACCGCGCCAACCCGATCGAAGGCCGCGTGACCATGTCTAACCTGTGCTCCGAAATCCTGCAGGTGCAGGAGCCGAGCGCATACAACGAAGACCTCACCTATGCGCACGTGGGCCGCGATATCTCCTGCAACTTGGGTTCGCTGAACATTGCCAAGGCGATTGATGGCGGACTGGCGTACACCGTGGAAACCGCGATTCGTGCGCTCACCTCGGTGGCCGAGCACACGAGTATCGACGCGGTGCCCTCGATCCGCCGCGCCAACGAGGAGGGTCACGCCATCGGCCTCGGCCAGATGAACCTGCACGGCTTCCTGGCCCGCGAAGGCATTCACTACGGCTCCGAAGAAGGCCTCGACTTCACCGACATGTACTTCATGACCGTGGCCTACCATGCCTACCGCGCCTCGCACGCGCTCGCCGTGGAACACGGCCATCCGTTCAAGAGCTTCGCTACGTCCGACTACGCCAAGCCGGCCGGCCAAGGCAATTACTTTGACAAGTACACCGATGGTCGCCGCTCGCTTGAACCGCGTACCGCCAAGGTTCGTGAGCTGTTCGCCAAGTACGGCATCGAGATTCCGACCGTGTCCGATTGGGAGACGTTGCGCGACGCGATCTTGAAGGACGGCATCTACAACCAGAACCTGCAGGCCGTGCCGCCCACCGGTTCGATTTCCTACATCAACCATTCCACGAGCTCGATTCACCCGATTGCCTCGAAGATCGAGATTCGCAAGGAAGGCAAGATCGGGCGCGTCTATTACCCGGCGGCCTACATGACCAACGACAACCTTGAGTACTACGAGGACGCCTACGAAATCGGCTGGAAGGCCATCGTCGACACGTACGCTGAGGCCACTCAGCACGTGGATCAGGGACTGTCGCTGACCTTGTTCTTCCCGGACACCGCCACCACCCGCGACCTCAACAAGGCGCAGATCTACGCCTGGCGCAAGGGCATCAAAACCCTCTACTACATCCGTATCCGTCAGCAAGCCCTGGAAGGAACTGAAGTCCAAGGCTGCGTCTCCTGCATGCTCTGATTGTTCGATGGAGCGTCCTCGTCGTTGCTCCTCGGTCGACGTACCTTCGTACGCCTTCCCTCGGTGCGCCTAGAGGCCGCACGCATCGAACAACCAGAGATGTCCATTCATATATCGGGCTCCCTTTCTTGGCTCCCCTCCCTGAGGGGAGCTGGCCGCGAAGCGGACTGAGGGGAGCCCAACCACTCTAAGGAACCACAATGTCACCAATGATTTATAAGGCACTGCTCCGGCTGACCGCGCCGGAGGAGTTCGAAAACAAGTCCAACGACGATAACGACAACGAGTAAAAGGAACACTACTCATGGCACCTATCTCTATTCCGCGTAAACCCCTGAAACTCATCGATCGTGTCTCCGCAATCAACTGGAACCGTCTTGAAGACGAGAAGGACCTCGAGGTCTGGGATCGCCTGACCGGCAATTTCTGGCTGCCCGAAAAGGTCCCCGTCTCCAACGACATCCCCAGCTGGCAGAAGATGACCGAAGATGAGCACACGCTCACCATGCACGTATTCACCGGCCTGACCCTGCTGGACACCATCCAGGGCACGGTCGGCGCCGTCTCCCTGATTCCGGACGCGCTCACCCCGCACGAGGAAGCCGTGTACACCAACATCGCCTTCATGGAATCCGTGCATGCCAAGAGCTACTCGTCCATCTTTTCCACCCTGTGCTCCACCGAGCAGATCGACGCGGCCTTCGACTGGAGCGAGAACAACGAGTTCCTGCAGAAGAAGGCGGAGATTGTGCTCGACTACTACGAGGGCGACAACCCGTACAAGCGCAAGGTGGCCTCCACCCTGCTCGAATCGTTCCTCTTCTACTCCGGCTTTTACCTGCCGATGTACTTCTCCGCGCACGCCAAGCTGACCAACACCGCCGATGTGATTCGCCTCATCATCCGTGACGAGGCCGTGCATGGCTACTACATTGGCTACAAGTACCAGAAGGGCATCGCCCAGCTCACCGACGCCGAGCGCATGGATATGCAGGACTACACCTACGACCTGCTCAACGAGCTGTACGACAACGAAGTGGAGTACACCCAGTCCCTCTACGACCGTGTGGGCTTGACCGAGGACGTCGAGAAGTTCCTGCGTTACAACGGCAACAAGGCTCTGATGAACCTTGGCTACCCGGCGCTGTTCCCAGCTGAGATCTGCGACGTGAACCCTGCGATTCTGGCCGCACTGAGCCCCAACGCCGACGAAAACCACGACTTCTTCTCCGGCTCCGGCTCCTCCTACGTGATGGGCAAGGCCGAGGAAACCGACGACGACGACTGGGACTTCTGATATCTACCGCGGCAGCAACACCGTCAGCACGAACCAGTGATCTTCGGTGCGAATCGTCACTTCGCCGCCGTACTGCGCGGCGATGTGACGAATCGACTTCACGCCGAACCCATGCCGGGATGAATCGCGCTTGGTGGTGCGCAAAGCCCCGGTCGAGTCCTTCTTCAGCGCGGAATCGTAGTAATTCTCCACGCGAATCACCGTGAACTGCCCCTGCCCGTACAGCGCGAGCCGAATCAGCCGCTGCTGCTTATCCGGCAGCTTGCTGGTCGCCTCAATCGCGTTATCCAGCGCGTTGCCGAACAGTGAAGCGATGTCCATCGATGACATGCCGTCCAGCAGTTTGCCGTCTGCCACTGCGGTCAGCGTGATGCCGCGATCCGCGCATGTGCGCATCTTGGTGGTCAGAATCACGTCCAGCACCGGGTTACCGGAATGCTGCTGCGCGCTGGCTTTGGCCACCGACGCCTCCAACTGCTCGAAACCGGCAGCCGCATGCTCCGGATCCACTTCCGCGCGCAATGCCGCGATCTGATGCTTCAAGTCATGTGCCAAGCGCCCAATCGATTCGATGTTTTCCTTGGACGCCAGATATTCCTGATGCTGACTTTCCAATTGCGCGTTTATGGAGGCCAGTTCGGCGCTCGCAGCCATGCGACGGGCCTGCTCCTGCTGCGCATACAGAATCGCGAAACCGCAGAAATCCACCAAAGTGCGAATATAGAACACCTCTTGGCCCACCGTGCCAGAAAATGGCGTATTGGTGGATATGAAGCTCAGATTGCTCATGGCGAACGTCACAATGGTGATGGCGGCCGTGCCAATCGACAGCTGTGCGGTAGTGGTCGTCGGAGCATCACTGGCAAAATTCCCACGCTCGATCAGCCATGCTATGGCGAAGCATGCGGCATACACTATTGCCAACATCACCGAGGCCATTAACCGTGCTTCGCGTATGCCATCACCGGAATCCAGAAACATCACCAATTGCCAATGCAGCGAGGCAACCAGTTCAGCAAGCACGAATGCGCGTGCCGCAATATACACCCCTTCGCGTTTGCCGGTCCCGGCGCCAAGCCAAATAATCGCCCACATGCCGGCGAATGCCAGCAGCATGCCGATCACCCAGAACCAGATCGGCATAGCGCCATTGAAATACTGGATGCCAATCATCGCCAGCAAGCCCACGGCGCCGACCGCAACCGTGCGCTGCCACGGTACGCGCCGGCAAATAACCAGCAGATAGGTTACGCATGCCAGCCATTCACAAATTGCCGTGTAGATACGGGGAATATCCGGCAATGCATTGGTAATGGTGGTGCCCATCAGTCCTCGTTCTCACTGCTGCCAGCTGCTGCGCCCTTGTTCGAAGCGGCAGTCTGCGTGCTTGCCCGAGACGTTGGGCCGGCTGCACCCATATAGTTCGCCAGCGTAGTCAGGAACGCCTTCTTGCGCGGACGGCTCACGCGCAGCGCCTCCCCGTTCGACATCACGCAGTCCTGCCCTTCCACGCCGACCACATGTCGCAAGTTCACCAGATAGCAGGAGTTCGAGCGGAAGAAATCCTGTTCGGCCAGTCGTTCCTCAAAATCCTTCAGCGTGCCGGAAACCGACAGCTTGCCACTGAGCGTATGCACAATAATCGTGTGCCGAATCGACTCGATATACAGCACGTCCGCCAATTCCACGCGCATCTGGCGCCCGCTGGCCTCGATCAGCAGCGACTCACTGCCGCGCCTGTGCACCATGTCGATCGACCGCTTGAGCTCCTGACGGAACGCAAAATATGGCACCGGTTTGAGCAGGTAGGAGAGCGCCTGCACCTCGTAGCCATTGATGGCATATTGCGGGGCGGCGGTGATGAACACAATCACCACCGAATCATCGCGCTCGCGGATACGCCGAGCCGCAGCCATGCCGTCCATATGCTGCATCTCGATATCCAGAAACAGGATGTCATATATTGGCGTGTATTTCTCGACGATTTGCTCACCATCGTCGAATACGGAAATCGTGAATTCCGTTCCGGTTTCGCTGCGGTATTGATTGAGATAGTCGAGTACTCGTTGGCAGGCTGCGGGATCGTCTTCGACCACGCCAATTCTGATATCATGCATGACCACGCCTCCTGTCATGTTGCCCTCATTGCATCTTATCCCGAGACTCTTGATATTGGCCGTAAGAAGAGTGCTCTTCGCATTTCGGCGTTACGCTGGAGATATGGAACATGAGCCGTTGGTCAGCATCATCATCCCGGTATATAAGGTCGAGAAATTCCTTGATGAATGCGTGAAGTCTGTGGTTGCGCAGACCTATCGCAACCTCGAGATTCTGCTGGTGGATGATGGCTCGCCTGACGACTGCCCGGCCATGTGCGACGCTTGGGCCACCCGCGACCCGCGCGTGCGGGTGATTCACAAGCCCAACGGCGGACTGTCTGACGCACGCAATGCCGGCATCGCCCAGGCGACCGGCTCATACATCTACTTTGCGGATTCGGATGACACTGTGGCGCCCACGCTGGTGGAAGACTGCCTGAATGCCATGCGTGAATACGATGCCGATCTGGTGATGTTCCAGTTCGACACCATCTCCGAGAACGACAAGCCACTGCTCTCCAGCTATCGTCACAATGATTTCGATGAAGTGCAGGTGCTGACTCCGGTCGAAGCCATCAAGAAGCAGGTCAAAGCCGAGATTGATGGCTATTTCTGGGCCTTTCTGGCACCCGCATCCACATATCAGGGGCATGGTTTCTCCTTCCCCGTGGGCCGTAAGATCGAGGATCTTTCCCGCATCTGCAATGTGATCGGCGAAGCCACGCGCGTGGTGCGTATTCCTAAGGTGCTATATCACTATCGTCTGCGCGAAGGGTCGATTACCGCCACCTTGGATCCGCAGCTCACCCGCGATTGGACGCGCGCCGCCGATGACCGCGAAGAATATGTTGTTCATCGATTCCCTGAACTCAAGGGATTCATGACTCTGCAGCAGCTGAACTTCTTTGCCAACCTCGATTACGAGACCATGCGTCAGTCGTTGATTGCCGGTCTCAAGATTGATCCTGAAGATGCGGATGCGCTTCGCCGGCGTATCGAAGGGCTGACCAAGTCTGCCGATGAGGGCGAAGAGCCCATGCCGGAAGCCCTG
This sequence comes from Bifidobacterium breve DSM 20213 = JCM 1192, assembly GCF_001025175.1. Lineage (NCBI taxonomy): Bacteria > Bacillati > Actinomycetota > Actinomycetes > Bifidobacteriales > Bifidobacteriaceae > Bifidobacterium > Bifidobacterium breve. Next base: position 2,228,591 of record NZ_AP012324.1, on the reverse strand, counting down.
AGCGAATTACTGGGTCTATTGAAACTGGGAGTCACCAAGTTCGCAGGTATCGAGGCCGATGCGGACTCGGCTAATGCCGCCGCTGATAACGACGACGTGACACTGGCCGAATGCTTCCGCGATATGCGCGAGGATTGGCGCCAGCTGCGCATCCAACGCATCGAAAATGCCGAGGAGCGCAAAGCCGAACGCAAGGCCGCCCGCAACGGCGTGACTTTCAGGGCAATCTAGGTTCTTACTGTTGCATTTGCCGATTGAGCCGGCCTCGATGCTTCATTGGTCGGTGGTTAACAGTCTTGTTGAGACTGAATTCGAATCTGATTCTGGCTGATAAAAGGAGCATACGGATTGCGGTTCGCCATAGCGACACGCCGATATGACGATAATACGTTATGACGATATGATGATAATACGAATTTGGTGAAGCGGAATGAACCTCAACATTCAATTCGTCTGATGGCCGTAGCTGGCCGCAGTGGTTTAATGCATTGCAAGGAGGCATCGTGCTTATGTCGTATTTTCAACCGAACGGCATGCTGTATGTCGATCAGGTATCGGATTGGCGCGAAGCAGTCGACTTGGTGACGCGTCCCTTGCTCGACGCCGGCACCATCGAGCGGGGCTATGTCGATGCCATTAAGACATCGATTGCCAGTCCAGGAGGAACATATATAGATCTCGGGGGAGGTGTTGCCCTTGCACATGCGAGGCCTGAAAGTGGAGTGGTCTCCACATCGCTCTCTGTGCTGCGAGTGGGTAAGCCGTTCCTGCTGGCCGATGATGAGGACCATCCCATCAACACCATGTTTTGCTTGGCCGCGAAAGACTCAAACGCGCATATCGATCTTATGCAATCGCTGGCTCTTTTGTTGACCGATTCAGGCAAACTAGCTGCTTTGAACGCGTCCTCCAACGTCGATGAATTGGCCGCTGCGCTGGCCTGACAGACTGCACTTCCATCTCATCAAACAACTCATACGAAAGGTACTTCAATGAAAATCATCACCGCATGCAGCACTGGCCTTGGATCTAGCTTTATGACCCAACTCAACATCGAGAAAGCGCTGAGCAATCTTGGTGTGACCGGTGTGGAAACCGATCATATGGATATCGCCTCCGTTACTCCTACCTCTGCTGATGTGTTGTTCGTCGGGCGCGACATCGCTGAAGCTGCAGAAGGTCTGATGGATGACGTGGTCGTTCTGGACAGCCTTATTGACATGGACAACATCACCGCACAGGTAGCTGCTGCGCTGAAGCGACACGGTGTCGAGGTTCCCAATAAATAACCCTTTTCGGTGGTGGGAAGAGACATTGTTGCCCCGACCCGGCGCCAAATCCGGAAAACAACAATACAAACAAGCATAAAGATTAAAGGAGAGAGCATGAACGGCGTGTTATCGGTGCTACTTGATATTTTCCGGCAGCCATCCATTATTGTGGCTTTGATTTCGTTGGTGGGTCTTGCCGTGCAGCGCAAGAAGGCTACCGACATTATGAAGGGCACCATCCGAACCATGGTGGGATTCCTGGTGTTGGCAGCAGGCGCTTCCGTCGTTTCCGGCGCACTTGATCCCTTTGGCAGCATGTTCCAGCATGCATTCAATGTGCAGGGTGTGGTGCCGAACAACGAAGCCATTGTCGGCACGGTCTTGGTGAAGTATGGGTCTGAAGCCGCCCTTATCTTCTTCTTCGGCATGATTGTCAACATCCTGCTGTCTATGACCTCGCGTTTCAAGTACATCTACCTGTCCGGTCATGTGGCGTTCTACATGGCTACGATGGTCGCCGTGATTCTCGAGGTTGCCGGTATGTCGACTTGGGGTGTGATTCTGTGGGGCTCCATCGCACAAGGTTTGATTGTCACCATCTCTCCCGCGCTTGTACAGCCGTTCATGAAGGATGCCGCTGGTACCAATGATGTCGCCCTTGGTCACACCGGTGGTGCGGGCATTGCGCTCGGCGGTCTCGTGGCTCGTCTGACCCGTTCTAAGAAGCACCCGTCCAAGTCCACTGAGGACATCAAGTTCCCTGCAGGCCTTGGTTTCCTTCGCGACACCACCGTCATCATCGCCCTGTCGATGGCCGTTATTTATGTTGTCGTCGCGCTGTTCGCGGGTAGCTCCTACATTGAATCTGAGCTGAGCGATGGGCAGAACTTCATCGTGTTCGCCATCCTGCAGGCTGCCACATTCTCTGCTGGCGTGTTTGTCATTCTCGCTGGTGTGCGCGTGGTACTCGGTGAGATCGTACCTGCGTTCAAGGGTATTTCCGAGAAGCTCGTGAAGAACTCGAAGCCGGCCCTTGACGTGCCGATGATCTTCACCTTCGCCCCCAATGCTGTGCTTATCGGCTTCATCTCCAGCTTCGTTGGTGGTGTGGTCGGTATGGGAATCATGGCTCTGGCCGGTTCCACCATCATTATCCCGGGTATTGTGGCTCACTTCATGACCGGCGGCGCCACCGGTGTAATCGGTAACGGACAGGGCGGCGTACGTGGTGCGGTGATTGGCTCCTTCGTCAATGGTTTGGCGATTACATTCCTGCCGCTATTCCTGCTGCCTGTGCTTGGCGACACCGGCATGGCGAATGCCACATATTCTGATGCGGATTATGGTGTTGCTGGTATTCTGCTTGGCCAATTCGGCAAGGGTGGTCAGATTGGTCTCATTATTGGTATTATCGCTTCGGTCGTGGTGTTCTATGCCGCATCGTTTGCGATGAGTGCGCGTGAGAAGAAGAAGGCTGCCGTAGAAGCGAAATAATCGGTGCATGGCCGCTCTGCAGATATATGGAGGGCGGCCTGCGAACCGCCGGGAATGGGTTGCCAATCCCGGCGGTTTGTGTATCCGTGGCACAGTACAGTCGTAAAGGAAGGCAAGGAGGACAACCATGGCGGAAGGTGTACCGAAGTATATTGCGGTTAGGGACAATCTTCGCCAGCGTGCGCAGGCGATGTATTCAGGCGAACAATTGCCGCCCGAGCCGGAGCTCTGTGACCAGTATGGGGTAAGTCGTATCACGCTGCGTCATGCAGTGGATGATTTGATTCAAGATGGCCTGTTGGTTCGAGAGCAGGGTAGAGGTACATTCCGCACTGCCAAGCAAGGTGAGTCCCAGCATGAGGTGATTAGCGACCATATTCGAGGTTTTTTCGTCAACAGGCCGATCTTGGCAATACGGTGGACACCAAGGTGCTTGACAATGCCGTGGTGCGTAACGCAAAGGCCGCGCAACGTCTGGGATTGCCGGATGATGCCGACTTGGTTCGACTGGAGAGGCTGCGATACGTGGATGATAAGCTCAAGCAGCATGTGATCACGTTCTTGTCGGCGGCGCGGTTCCCGAAGGTAGTCGATCAGGATTTCAGCCATCAGTCGCTATATGACTTTCTGGAACATAATTACGCGGTGCGTTTGGTAGAGAACGATGCCGCCGTGCGCGTGCATGCGTTAGATACGCGGATGGCATGGTATTTCGGAGTGCCCGATGGTACCCAGGTTTTGGAGATGGACTCCACCGTAATCGATGCATTCGGCTCCACGATTGCGTTCGGTACCACGTTGCATGCGCCGGGTAGTGGCGAGATCACGTTCATCGTACGAGCCCAGAAAGATTCCTCCGCTGCATAGAGGAGCATCGTCTTGCCCGAGGCACCCTGGTTGCTCTTATTTTCGTTCCATACGGGAGAAGCACTCAACACAATATGGCGGAGTGCTCAAATGTTACCTACATTTCAGACACGCCACTTGCCTTGGTCGCAAGGCCGTGTATAGTGAATCTTGGCTCAACGAAGAGAACCTTCACTGAACCGGAAAAAAGTAAACGCTGAAGCTTGCAGTTTCCGAGAGCAAAGTTGTATGTCGGTAGCGAGGGCGGAAGCACAGTAAAGAACAAATCCCTTTACAACGGATCGTGAGGCACGTACCTGCCTCTGAAAGGATTAGTAATTATGGCAGAAGTCGTTTTCGACCACGTCACTCGTATCTACCCGGGCAACGACAAGCCCTCCGTGGATGATCTGAATCTTGATATCAAGGATGGCGAGTTCCTCGTCCTCGTCGGCCCCTCTGGCTGCGGTAAGTCTACGACCCTTCGTATGCTCGCCGGCCTGGAAGAGGTCAACAAGGGCCGCATCCTCATCGGTGGCAAGGATGTCACCACGATGCAGCCGAAGGACCGCGACATCGCAATGGTGTTCCAGAACTACGCCCTGTACCCGCACATGACCGTGGCCGACAACATGGGCTTCGCTCTGAAGATCGCCGGCACTCCGAAGGAAGAGATCCGCAAGCGCGTCGAGAAGGCCGCTGAGATCCTCGACCTGACCGAGTACCTCGATCGTAAGCCGAAGGCTCTGTCCGGTGGTCAGCGTCAGCGCGTGGCCATGGGCCGTGCAATCGTTCGTGAGCCGAAGGTCTTCCTCATGGATGAGCCTCTGTCCAACTTGGACGCCAAGCTCCGTGTCCAGACCCGTACCCAGATTGCTGCTCTGCAGCGCCAGCTGGGTGTCACCACCCTGTACGTGACCCACGATCAGACCGAGGCTCTGACGATGGGCGATCGCATCGCCGTCATCAAGCTCGGTATCCTGCAGCAGGTCGGTGCTCCGACCGAGCTGTATGATCGTCCGGCCAACGTCTTCGTCGCCGGCTTCATCGGCTCCCCGTCGATGAACCTGAACACCCACCCGGTGGTCAACGGCAAGGCGAAGATCGGTGAGGACACCGTGGATCTGCCGGCTGATGCCGTCGCCAAGCTCACTCCGGAGGACAACGGCCAGATTGTGGTCGGCTTCCGTCCTGAGGACGCTGGCCTGGCTCCGGCTGATGACCCGAACGCCTTCTCCCTGAAGGTCGTCAACGTCGAGGATCTGGGCTCCGATGGCTACATCTACGGCAACATCGTCACCGATGGCTCCGCAGCTGAGGCTTCTCAGGTCATGTCCGATCAGAACAAGCTCACCACGATTCGTGTGAACCCGCGCGCTCTGCCGCAGGTTGGTGCCACGGTCAAGATCAAGATTGATCCGGCAAAGATGCACCTGTTCGCACCGTCCACCGAGCTGCGTCTGAACTAGTAGATACTTGGCGAGGTCCTAAAGCTTCGTCAACCATTAAACGGGGTCGTTCTCTTCCTCTCTTATGACCTCGTTGGAAAAGCCCTGCATAGCTGCGGGGCTTTTCTTTTTGCCCAGAAAGACATACGCTAACAGGCCCCGCAAATGAACGTTTTTTGTTCTTTTGTCCCCAATTGTATGATTGTATGCAGTAACCTCCCGAAAAAGGGGATTGCGAATCTATGAGGGGAAACAATGGGCTCGAAATTGAAGTTCGTCCGTTGCGGGTTTAACGGAGGAACAGAACAGGAATCTGGACGGCAGCGCCATGCCTTGAAGCGTTGCCTTGCTTCGGTTATTGCTGTTTCCTTGTCCATCGTGTGCATGGTGCCTGCAGCATATGCTCAGAATATAGACGATGTGAGTAGCTCTCCTAACGCCGTAATTTCTGGGGGTAATACTGTCGTAGCTGCTCCTTCTGCTCGCAATGTCAACGTTGACGATAAGACGTCAGAAGAGGCCAATACATCAAACGGTGCGCCAACACCTTCCGAAACGAATCAAGACGCACAGCAGGATTCATCTCCTTCATCTTCTACTACTGGTGATTCTTCCGAATCCTCAAATGGTGCGACAGACAATAAGGCGGACGACTCAGCAGAAGCTACCGCTGGCAATTCCGCTAATGATGGAGCCCAAACGCAGGCTCCAAACGATGCTTCTTCTCAAGATGCCAAGAACGATTCCTCAAATGCGACGGATCAATCGCCGGCGAAGGCCAATGTGCAGGTCGCCGCGACGGCGCTTGGCGGCCGTGACTTTGAGGGTCAGGCCACCAAGGAGATTAACGGCAAGACTGTGATGTCTTGGGGCATAGTTGACGGGTCTCCTGAGGCATGCTTTACATCTGTCGTGGGGCATCGTTGACATCGTTCGCCGGCTTGTGGTATTGGTATTCGCGGGTGGCGTCGAGCGTCTGGTCGGCGAGGATCTCGCCGGTCTCCAGGTCGGTGGCGACGGCCCGGCCGTGGTCGATGAGCAGTTCGGCCATGCGTCCTGCGTTGTGTTTGCCGAGGTTGAAGATCCGGCGTTTGCCGGCGATGTTGTTCTGCGTGACGCAGCCGCGCCTGTCGATCCTGCGGATTCCGGGCCCTATGGTGACATCCGCTCGCGCCGGTTCGGCTCGTTCGTCCTTGGGGATGGGCTTCCTGCGCGTCGCCCCGGGGCTGCCGGCCGTCGTCTCGCGGCGCCGCTGCTCGTCGAGTTTTGTCTGCGTCCCGGCCGCGAGTTCGGGGTCGGGCAGGGCCTTGCCCTTGGCGCGGTACGCTTCTCCGGGGGTTCGCCGGCCGAGCGCGCGGTGCGGCCGCTCCTCGTTGTAGACGTGCCGGAATTCGGCGAGCTGTTCGTTGAGCTCGTCGATCGAGGACGTCAGGGGACGGGCGGAGAGCCATTGCTTCAGGGTGCGGTGGTAGCGTTCGATCTTGCCCTGCGTCTGGGGGTGGCAGGGCCGTCCGTTGCTCTGGCGCACGCCCATCAGCGCGAGCGTGCGTTCGGAACGCCCCGGGGCGGCGCTGATCGGTCTGGTGGTGTACACGGTGCCGTTGTCGGTGAGCGTCCTGGCGGGGATGCCGTGTTCGGCGCACGCCTGAAGGAACGTGGCCTGCACGTCGTCCATCGTCACCATGGCGAACGCACGCGCGTGCAGCAGGTTGCGGGAGCGGTCGTCGAGCCGGGAGACGACCACGGCTCCCGGAACCGTGGCGATCGGCCAGTGGGTGAAGTCCGACTGCCACAGTTCGTCGGGCAGGGACGCCTCGAACCTCGTGCACGACGCCTTGGGGCGTTTCCCGGGTTCGGGGCGCACCAGGCCGGCGCTCACGAGGATGCGGTGGATCGCGGAGTTCGCCGGCGGCCTGACGCCCTCGCGCTCCAGCCTGGCGGCGATGGATTCGGCTCCGGCGTCCGGGCCGTCCTTTTCCAGTTGTCTGCGCAGCTCGACGATCCGCGAGGCCAGGACGGCGTCGGTCCTGTTGGCTATCGTGCGCGCGGCGCGGGAACGGGGCGGGAGCCCGGAATCGCCGTCGGCGTCCCATCGTCGTTTGATCTTGTACGCCCGCTGGCGGCTCACGCCGTAGCGCCGGGCCGCGCCGGCCACGCTCTCGCCGTCGTTGATCGCGGCGGCGAGAGCCTTGTTGCGCAGGTACTCGCTGCGTTGCGCCGAGGACGTGGTCTGATTGTCGCCGGCCGTGCCGGACTGCTGCCGTGTATCCATGACACCACAACAGCCGCCAACCCCATCGTTGTCAACCAAGCCCCAGGACATGCGTCAACTAGCCGCTCGAACTAGATACAATGCCAAACCGGTCCTGCTAAACCAAAAGCGCCTGACTAAAAATGTCAATCCGTCAAAACCATTAAATTTCAACGAAATTACACGTCTTTCAATCAATGCCCATTTCTCGGTTTAGCGGGACAAGCCGGTCACCGCACACCTTCTAAGAGAGACGGGGAGCCACCCTCACACCATCAAATCGTGATTCGTCAGCCCGATCCCGCCATCGATCTCCGAAAGGTCCGTATATGGTTCGAATCTTCGTTCCAATGGGCAATGCGGGACACTCATTTTCCCCATTGGTTCCCCAGTTGACCCATCCCGACTGTGGCCTTTGAACGATTTGGAACGCCCCCGAAGACTGCGTTGTCAACCATATCATGCATCGCCCCGTACGCGAGTCGAACTCGGCAGTGCAGGAGGAAGAGGCCGGAAAAACAGTCTGCTCTTCATGAGCTGACACGTCAATAGCATCTTTCGACACCACCCAAGGACGATCATTGAGATCAGAAGCACGATGCGCCAAAGATCTGACATGCCCCAACCTGCGATTTAAGGCTGAAGGCTCAATGGCATTCTCCCAATGAGAAAATAGACGCCAGTACAGGTCCCAATGAGCGTTTTCCAAATCCCTATCAAGTAGCTCCTTAAAGAAGGCAAAGCGTTCCGTAACTTCTGTTTCGTCGGACAATGTGCTTCGCACTTCATCCTTGAGGAACCCGGCATACGGATCGCCGCTACGATATGGGATGGGATTATAGGAAGCGAATCGATCGAACACCAGTTCTCCCTCGCCCCCCTCGAACTCATCTCCTACCGTGATTCGATCAACCACGCTCCTACCGTCAATTTCGGTTTCGAAATGATCCACGTCGTACACACGATCGAACAAGTCAAGATCACGGTAAAAAGTGAACGTGACAGTAAAGCGTTTGCCCTGGAGCTCCGGGAGCAGGCCATCCGGAATTCTGCCGGCCAGACGGTAACGGCTCATATTGGGACCGTTCTCGATCAGATCGACATCGGCAATGACATGTTCCGGAGGATTGATCAACCCGTTCTCCGGGGTAAAGAACGGACCATAGAAACCTCCGATGGCATTGTTACCGCTTGACAGCAGATCAACGTTTTCGGCTTTTGCCATGAAGTGCCGGATACCCCATTTCGACGCACCTTCGCCCATTCCGGTTCCGCGGCACATCTCGATAATGAAATATCCAGTATCCAGACGGCAGACGGCATCTTTCTCCTGCGTATCATCGTAAATACGAATGCCTTCCGGGATCACGTCTCCCGATTCAACATCTCGTACTGTAATGACTTCACCGTCGTGAGGAACGAGAATTCCCACATACACGGATTCTTTGCCATCTGATTCACCATTGACTCGCTGAAGAACTGAACTTTGCCCGAGGCTCGTATCTCCCCACAGAAGATCCTGCTTTAGATCGGCCGGAAGCTTTAATTCAACTGGCTGAGGCTTTTCAGCGGGCACCGGAGAAGAATTTGAGATGAGATACTCATACGTGGTCATCAATTACCTCCTTTCAAGGCCGGGGATAGTGTCGATCTACGTAGGAAACCAAACGAGAATGAATTCTGCTTCAGGCCATCAATCAGCACGGCAACGATAATCACCACGCCCTTGATGAGCTGCTGAGTGAAGAACGGAACATTCATCAGGACAAGGCCGGTTGTTAGCACGCCGAAAATCACTGCGCCGATAAACGTTCCAGAAATCTTGCCCTTACCACCAGCCAACGCCGTACCGCCAAGCACTGCGGCTGCGATGGCATCCATTTCATACCCATCGCCAGCTGTGGGTTGCGCGGACACCACTCGGGCTGCGAAAATGCATCCCGCCAGACCGGCACAGACCCCAGCAATCACATACACAGACAGCAAAACGGCTTTGACATTGATGCCCGCGAGCCTTGCAGCCTCGGCGTTGCCGCCGACCGCATACACATGCGATCCGTACTTGGTTTTATCGAGCACTACCCAGATGACCAAATAAACGATTATCATGATGATGAACGGAATAGGAATATTGAAGATATATCCGTTTCCGATCGCCCGGAACGAAAGATTGTTATCAACGATAGGTAGGCCACCAGTTATCGTGTAGGCCAATCCTCGCATAAACGTCATCGTACCCAACGTCACAATGAATGCTGCAAGCTTGCAGTAGGCGACCAGTACACCATTGATCAAGCCGATCACCGCGCCGATGAACATGCCCAGAATAACCGCAAGAATCGGGTTAAGCCCAGCCCGTGCGGCCAACACCGCCACACAGCCACTAACGGCGATGGTCGAACCAACAGACAGATCAATGCCCGTTGTAATGATCACCAAAGTCATTCCCGCCGCGAGGATGGCGCTAATCGAAATTGACCTTGCCACGTTAAACAGGTTGCTTACCGTACCGAAGTTCGGAGCATTGATCAGCATGAAGATGATCAACACCAAGAGCACGAACGGCATACCGACTTTCTCCCATGCGGATGCCAGGTTTATTTTCTTTTGCTTATTCATTGAAAGTCACCTCGTCATTGTCGTGAATTTCATCATGTTCAGGACCAAGGCGTTGCGGCTGAAGCACTCCAGTCGCGTAACCCATGATCTCCTCTTCTGTGGTTTTTTTACTTTCCAGATTCGCCACAACGGATCCTTGCCGGATGACCAAGACGCGATCGCTGATGCCCAACACTTCGGGAAGGTCAGACGAAATCATCAGAATGGCTTTACCTTGCGCCGCCTGTTCTCCGATCAGTTCGTAGATCTCCCGTTTCGCACCAACATCAACTCCTCGAGTCGGCTCATCCAGGATCAGCACATCCGGGTTTCGCATCATCCATCGAGCAAATATGGCTTTTTGCTGATTTCCGCCGGACAGGTTAACGATGGGCGTTTGCTGCAGTCGGGACGCAATGTTGACCTTCTGCATCAGTTTCCCCACCGCTTCGCGAATCTTATGCTTTCGCAGCATGCCGAAACTCTCGAAACGTTCCAGCGTTGAAACGGAAATATTGTCTTCCACGCTTCGAACCGGAAAAATGCTCTGCACCTTGCGGTCTTCGGGCAAATATGCGACACCATGTTGGATCGCCATCTTAGGAGATTGGAATGCGACGTTTCTGCCTTTAAGACTCACTTCCCCAGAGAATCGCTTATCTGCACCGATAACACACCTGGCGATTTCCGTCCTGCCCGCACCGACCAAGCCAGACACGCCAACGACTTCACCCGCACGAACCTGCAACGACACGGATGGAGAATCCTGAGACAGACGAAGATCACGGACGTCGAGAACGACTTCTCCAGCGGAGCGCTCGTCGTGATCGTAGAGCTTCTCCACCTTGCGTCCCACCATCTTCGCCACGATCTCGCTCTGATCAACGTCGGCGATGGCAGACGTTGCCACGGTATGACCATCTCGAAGCACTGTGACACGGTCAGCCAGACGCCACACCTCCTCCATACGGTGGGAGATGTAAATCAGCCCTGTGCCTTCGCCACGCAGTTTCTCCACGATGTCGAACAGGCGCTCGGACTCGCCTCGAGACAGAGAAGCCGTTGGTTCATCCAGGATGAGGATCTTTGCCCGACTCGCTACAGCCTTGGCAATCTCCACCATTTGCTGTTCGCCAGTACCCAGCTCACCAAGAGGGACATCAGGATTAATGTCTGTACCGATGACGCTGAGCTTGCGAAGAGCATCCTCACGCATCTGTTTCTTGTCGACAAGCCCTGACCTGCCCTTGGGCTCGTTGCCCAAGGCAAGATTTTGCGCGACCGTCATAGTAGGAACCACGTTGAGTTCCTGATGGATAATTGCGATGCCAAGTTCAGAGGCTTGGCGGGGAGACGAGATATCAACATCATTCCCATTGACCACGATCTTCCCAGAGTCTCGCATGAGGTTGCCGGAAAGGATGTTCATAAGCGTGGATTTCCCCGCTCCGTTTTCTCCCATCAAGGCCAAAACTTCATGACCATAAAGGTTTAGGTTAATGCCATCGAGCACAGTGACACCAGAGAAACTCTTGGAAATGTCCTCCAGGCGCAAAATGGGTGCGCGATCCTGGTTCATGCTCACCACCCCTTGTATTCATCCACATTCTCGCGGGTGATCATCTCGCTAGGGATAAGAATGGTGGTCTCCTCCGGAGTCTCGCCATCCACCACTTGCTGTGCGAACTTGATGGCCTGACGAACCATCTCCGCAGGATTCTGCGTGGACATGCCCACGAACGGAGAACCAGCGCGCTTAAGTTCATCGACCCCTTCGGGGCTACCGTCCACACCAGTCACGATGATCTGATCGCTCCTACCAGCTTGTTCAACCGCCAGCGCAGCGCCCAAGGCGGACGGATCATTCATACCAAAGATGCCCTGCACGTCTTTGTTGGCCGTCAGCATATCTGTGGTCACAGAAAGACCTGTGGCTCGATCGTTCTTGGAAGCCTGCTGCCCAACCACCTTGATATCAGGATACTTCTCAATCGCCATCTTACATCCCTTAATTCGATCCGTAATGGTCTGGATAGGGGTGCCATCGACGATGAGGATATTGCCCTTGCCACCCAATTGATTGGCAAGGTATTCGCAGGAAAGCTCGCCAGCCTGGACACCATCCGTCATCACGATTGCGTCGGCACCCTTCGCCGGCGTATCAACAGCAACAACAATGATACCCGCGGCACGAGCACGCTCGATGGCCGGCTTCAGACCGCTCTCATCGACGGCGGAGACGATGATCAGGTCCACACCCTGCTCAATGAACGCCGAGATCTGGTTATCCTGAGTAGTCAGATCAAGCTGAGCATCCTGAACGTTCAGCGTAGCGCCAATCTTCTTCGCCTGAACTTTCGCCTCCCTATCCATGGCAGAGAAGAACGGATTGGACATATCCTGCACCATCAGGCCAATGCTCTTGATCTCCGTTGGCTTCGATGTCTCCCCGACCGCATTGTCGCCGTTGCTTACCGCGCTACAGCCGGACAACATCATTGAAGCCGCAAGCAAGGAACAAACAACAGGCATCATAAACGTTTTTTTCATGGTTTTCCTTTTCAACAAGACATGCGTCAACGCATCATCGCGTTAGGCACCCGCATGATTCTCTGACTTTCAGAGAAGATTTAATCATTCTGCGAACAGGCTTTGGCATCATCGTCGGCCCGTCTCCCTCACTCGCCTCCTTTCCCTCTTCAATCTGCTCCAACAGAAAGTTGGCTGCATTCACTCCAATTAAATGGCTGTTCTCCGCAACGAGAGTTATTCTCGGCGAAAGAAGATCTGACCAGGCAAAATCGTCGAAAGTCACCAATCCCACGTCAACTGGGATCCTTACCCCTCGCGTTTGAAACGCCGACATGACTCCGAGCAATATGGGATTGTTGCCAGCGATGACGACATCCGGCTCATAGCCCTGCGTGTCCATGAAGTTAAGCATGGTGGCACATGCATCTTTCTCATTGTTGCCGCATTCGATCACGCGAATCTCAGCTCCGGATTTCGTTGCGGCCGAAACCAAACTGCGTTCACGTGCATAACGGCTATTCCATATATCCGGATATATCGCAAGCAACCATTTACGGAACCCATGCTCGTTCAAATGGGCACCAAGTTGTTCTGCCGCATCAACGTTATCTGTCGTCACATAGGAGAAGCCATCACCTGAGTCTTCCTGAAGCACCCCCTCAACCTCAGGGGTTGAATCTACGAAAATCGTCGGTACCCCCCACCCTCTCAGCATTCTTCTACTGCGATCACTCAATCCTAGCGTTGAGATGATGCCGCCAGGACGGTTCTCGGCCACTCGTCGCAAAAGCGACGTCTCATTGTCTTCCTCATAGCGTCCATTAACAGCCAAGTCGGCGATGAAGAGACTTTCTTCTCTGCCTTGCAGGACGCTTTCTATACCGCTGATCAGATCGAGATAGTAGGAGTTTGACATACCCGCGGTCAGCAACGTAATCGAACGGTTGCGCCCCGTACGCAAGTCTTGCGCCTTGCTGTTGGGGACATACCCCATTTCATCGGCAACCTTAAGTATCCTGGATCGAGTTTCTTGTGCGACTCCGCTTTTCCCGTTGAGCGCTCTGGAGATGACGTACACAGACAACCCCGTACGCTTCGAGATGTCAGTTATGGTTACAGCGTTCCTATTCATCATTGAATCCTAAACGTTTATTTTTTGTGATACATATATCATATCGAAAAAAAATGCGACACGCCGTGATATGGACTGATTTTGTTCCGTGTTTTCCCTAACTCGATGGGAGATGATGGAACCATAGCAAAGGGCACGAGATACACGCCGGAGTTCAGGGTGAAGGCCGTCAGACTGCTGACGGAATCACGCTCTTCGTATTCGCCGGAGACGAAGGCGAAGAGCGCAGGTGACGAAAGACCTGGGCGTGGCCCCGGAGACGCTGCGCCGTTGGTGCAACCAGGCGGACGCGACGGTCACGGCGGAGACGAGGCAATCGGCGCAGGAAGCGATGTCCGAGCTCAGGAAACCGCGCCGGGAGGTCGCCGAGTTGCGCCGGGCGAACGAGATATTGACGACGGCGTCGGCTTTTTTCGAGGCCAGGCTCGACCCGACACACCCCTGATGGTCGCCTACGTCGACGAACACAAGGGGCGCTTCGAGGTCGGGCCGATCTGCAGGGTCCTGTCGGAATCATTGGACTGCGGTTTCATCACGCCGCGCGGCTGCCGCATGTTCAAAAACAGGCCCGTGAGCCGCATGGCCGCGCGCCACGAGGACTACCTGGACGCGGTCGCCGAGGAACTCAACAACTGGCCCCGCAAAACCCTCGGATACATGAAACCCAGCGAGAAAAACATCGAATTACTCGACAGCACCAACTAACCTAAAACCAACAAAACAACACAGGCGTTGCAACCACCATTAGAATCCGCCAGGCATTCGATCTCAAGGTGCTTTCGGAAGGCAACGTGCTGTACGTGAACCTGTTCGGACTGAAGGTGAGCGTTGCTCTGTCCAAGGCTGATGGTGAATACTTAAAGACACGTATGCGTATCAGGTCGATAAGATCACTACCGTTCTGCCGACCGATACCAAACAACTGGCAATTGAGCCCGGCAAGGATTTGGTCACGCTCATCACTTGTACGCCGTATGCGGTCAATACGCATCGGCTGCTGGTGCGTGGCCATCGCATCCCATACGCGCCGCAGCAGCAGGATGACGCCAGATCCACGTTCCACGTGGACATTCCGCTGCAGTACTTGTTGCCGTCTCTTGCACTGATTGCCTTGCTCGTCGCATGGCATTTATGGCAGCGTCATGAGCGGCGACGCCGGCAGAGTGGGAGCGCCAAGGTCGCATCTGGTGATTCTGACTCTGCGGATATCGAGCCGGACGGTGACTTGCCTCCTCAGCCAGACAGTACAAATAACCAATCACATTCATCACGGCGGAAAGGACCGGGTAGACATGTTAGACCTGCATAGCGGAAGCGAGTATGGTGCGGCGCGCATTGCTGCCATGATTGCCGCCGCCGTTACTATCGTCCTCACTGTTCTTGCAGCCTTCGGCTCTATGGTGCCGTATGCGCAAGCTGATTCTTTCGGCGCTCTCACCATCAATGCCGTATGGGGCCGAGACACGGCTTCGCCCAAATTGCTTGCCGGCGATACCTATTCCATCGTGCGCGTCGCCACCGTCACAACGAACAATGATGGTAGCGTCTCCTCATATAAAACCGTCGGCGATTTTTCCGGCCTCACTGCCGATTGGGAACGCCTGACATCAAGTGAATATCACGATGCTGCCAAGAAGCTCGCTACGCACGCGGCGAAAAACAAGCTGTACCAGCATTCCGGCACCACTAACGTAGCTGGTCAGCTCACTTTCCAGAATCTGCCGCTCGGCCTATATCTGGTCTCCCGCACGAGCTCGGCGAAAGCCAACAAAGCATACGACTGTGATCCGTTCCTCATCTCGATTCCTGGCAGTGGAGACACATCCGCTGATCTCAACATCACAGTAGAGCCGAAATTTAGCACTGGAACTCCTGTTGTCCCGCCCGAAAATAACCCGAGCGAGGAGCCGGGCAATCCTGGCCTTATCGGTCGTACGGGTGCCGCCGTAGGCAGCATTGCCGCGGCAGCGGGGCTCATGTTACTTGTTGCGTTCATTTTGTTCAGATTGCGCATGAGGCGCCGCATACGGGACGTCAATTCGGCCGGCAAATCCCATACAGATGATTTATTCGTATGCGAGAATAACGCGCCGAAGTCGCCGCTCCTCGCTGCACTTCCCAAGCACCACGTAAAATCGAACACATGGAGTTGAACGATTTGCCCCAGATGGATCCGCGCGCGCTGAAGGCCACGTCCGTCAAAGCCGAAGACGAACATGCCAGTTCAGCTGAGCCGCAAGCATTGAAGATCACCGCCGCCAGCTCGAACCCGAAGATGTTCACGCTGCCCTGGCATAAGCCCCTGGCCACCTGGCCCGAGGACCTGCTGGCCAACCTGCCGCGAGGCATCTCCCGCCACGTGGTGCGTTTTGTGCACGTGGGCGACGAGGTGTACGCCATGAAAGAGATCACCCGTCAGGTGGCCGAGCGCGAGTATGAGATTTTGCGCCGACTGCAGAAGCTTGAGTTGCCGACCGTCACCCCGATTGCCGTGGTCACCGGTCGTCATGACCGCAACGGTGAACCGCTGGAAGCGATTCTGGTCACCCGTCACCTGAAGTTCTCACTGCCGTACCGCGCGCTGTTCGCCCGCAATCTCCAGCCGGATACTGCCGAGCGTTTGATCGACGCCCTTGCCGTGCTGCTGGTTCGCCTGCACTTGGCCGGCTTCTACTGGGGCGATGTGTCGCTGTCGAACGTCCTGTTCCTGCGTGATGCCGACGCGTTTTCCGCCTTCCTGGTGGACGCCGAAACCGGTGATTTGCAGGTGCAGCTTACCGATGGCCAGCGCGAATACGATATCGACCTGGCCCGCACCAACATCATCGGCGAGCTCATGGATCTGGCCTCCGGCCGTCTGCTGCCGAGCGACGTGGACGAGATCGAGGTCGGCAACCGCTTGGTCGACCGTTACCACTCGCTGTGGAGCGCCCTGACCGACACCGACAAGTTCGGCCCGGATGAGATGTGGAAGATCGAGCAGCGCGTCAACAAGCTCAACGACCTGGGCTTCGACGTGGACGAGCTGGAGATGAAGACCGCCGAGGACGGCAAGCGCGTGCTGGTCCGCCCGCGTGTGGTGGATGCCGGTTACGCCAACCGCAAGCTGTTGCGTCTCACTGGTTTGGACGTGCAGGAGAACCAGGCACGCCGCCTGCTCAACGATCTCGATGCCTACCGCGCCTCCACATGGCGTGACGGCGAGGAGCTCGAAATCGTGGCCACCGATTGGATGCGCGAAGTGTACGAGCCAACGGTTCGCATGATTCCGCGTGAGTACCGTTCGCAGATCGAGCCGGCGCAGTTCTTCCACGAGGTGCTTGACCATCGTTGGTTCTTGGCGGAGAAGGCCGGCCACGACGTGCCGATGGACGAGGCTGTGACCAGCTATATCGAAAACGTCTTGCCGAACTATAAGCTCGATTCCAAGGCGCTTGCCGAACTCAACGAAGAGGCCGATTCCGGCGTCATCGATGATGAGACCACTTACGGCGGCCTGGACGACGGCGGCTACAACCCCGACGACGATCCTGACGCGGCGGTGTGGAGCCATTAAGCGGATTTATATATTCGGCCCTGTGAACCGCGCCCCGATTGTTGGACTGAAGTAATTCAGATTCGATGATCGGAGGTGCGGTTTCTTATGTGTGTGGATCGCGTGTGCCGTTGACCGTGGGTCGTCTATAATTATTAATTGTTAGGGTAATTAACAATAAGCAGAAAGACGAACCAATGTCTCGCAACGAAGCAACAGACAACACCGTCAGCAGCCTGAACGACGTGTATGCCAGCATCGACGTACTGGTCGATTATGCCGGCAAGCATCTTAACCTTGACCCGCGCGATGCGGATTGGACCCGTAATCGCATTTTTGAACTGTTTGAGCTGGATTCGTACCGCCCGACCGGAGAGACTACAGACGACACCGCGCCGGACGAACTGTTGAGCCGCTTCCGCGAATCATGCGTTGCCGCTGGCCTATTCGAGCCTGAAGAAGGGCCGCGATACGCCGATGTGGTGATGGGTCTGCTGTCCGCCAGCCCGTCCGCTGTACAGGATCGGTTCGTGGCCGTTGAACAATCCAACGATGGTATGGAGGCCATGCGCTGGTTCTACGACTACAGCGTGGCCAACAACTACGTCAAGAAAGCCGTACTCGACAAAAATCCGCGCTTTGATTCGCATGGCGTCACCGTGACCATCAATCTCGCCAAGCCGGAATTCAAGAACATGAAGAAGGCTGCAGCCGGCAATAGCGTGGCGGGTGGCTACCCTTCCTGCACGATATGCCATGAGAACGAAGGTTTCGCGGGCCGTGACAAGCGTACGCTGCGCACAGTGCCGGTCACGCTGGGCGGCGAACCGTGGTTCTGGCAGTTCTCTCCATACGGCTACTTCCACCAGCATGGCATTTGCGTCAACACCGAGCACACGCCTATGCACGTTGACCGCGATACCTTCGGCCATCTGCTGGACTTCGTTGACCGATTCCCCGGCTACTTCCTGGGCTGCAACGCCGCTCTGCCGCGTATCGGCGGATCGGTGCTGGCTCATGATCACTATCAGGGCGGCGGCGAGCATCTGCCCATGCACAAGGCGGCCGCTTGGGCCACATTCCACATGAACGGCTATCCAGATGCCGTGGTTGAGATCCTCGACTGGCCGGGTACCGCCGTACGTGTGGTGTCTCGCAATCGCGATGCCATCGTGGAAATCAGCGATATGATTCGACTCGCTTGGCAGCAGTTTGACGATAGTGCAGCGAACATCGCCAGCCATGACGCGGATGGTAATCGTCAATCCGCTGTGTCTCCAAGTGCCATCATTACGGATCGCGGGTACGAGATGAGCTTGATTTTCCGCAACAATGCCGTCAGCAGCGAATACCCCGAGGGAGTGTTCCACGCGCATCCCGAATTCTGGCCGATCAAGCAGGAGCCTATTGGCCTCATCGAAGCGCAGGGTCTGTTTATTCTGCCCGGACGTTTGGTCGATCAACTTGCCCAGCTTGAGAACGCCTTGGCCGAGGGCCAGCCGTTACCCGCATCGGTGAGTGAGTTCACGCTGGAATGGGACGAGCTGACCGCCGCACTGAACGGCAATCGTGACCGAGCGGCCATTCATCAAGCCGTTCATGAAGAACTTGGCAGCGTGTGCGAGCGTATTCTCGGCAATACCGCCGTGTTCAAAACCAAGGAGCAGACGGTCGCGTTCCTCGCTGAACTTGGGCTTACCCGGCAGTAATCGGCCCCGCGCTGATAAACCGCAGCACTATTTTCCGATGTTTGAGGAGAGGTAATGACTGATTTCGTGTTTCGCAACATCGACAATTCCGCAGGTTCCGCCACCATCAGCGACCGCGGCGCGCATCTGCTGCGCTGGCGGCCGCTGAGCCAGGCCACGGATGTGGTGTTTGCACCTTCTTCGGTGGTGGTTGCTGAAGGTAGGCCGCTGGGCGGCGGTGTTCCGGTGATATTCCCGTGGTTTGGGCCCGGCTTTGCCGACGGCCATGGTCTTGGCAAAAAGCCGAATCATGGATTCGTTCGTACCAGACAGTGGCATCTCGATGCTGAGTCCTTCAGCAATAGCTATGCGCATTACAGCCTGACCGAGGCTGATGTGCCTTCCGATATGCTGCCTTGGTTCGAGGGGGATGCCGTGCCCAGTTTCCGTGCTGATTATGAGGTGCACGTTGCCGATACCCTTACCATGACGCTTACAGTGACCAACACTGGAGCCACGCCGTTCTCCTATGAAGCCGCACTGCATACGTATTTCCACGTCAGCGATGTCTCGCAGATTCGCCTCACCGGTCTTGAGCACGCACATTATGAGGATGCGACCAATGGTTTTGCGCCGTGTGAGCAGCCGGACGAGGCCGTGACGTTCGATGGCCCGGTGGATCGTGTATATGCCTCGACTGCCGCAGTGGAACTGCATGACGAAGGTTTTGGTCGCACGATTCATGTTGCCAAGTCCGGCTCTGCGCAAACCGTGGTGTGGAACCCCGCCGAACCGTACGGCGTGCTGGTCAATGATTCCGTCAACGAGGAATGGCGTCACTTCGTATGCTGCGAGGCCGCCGCATGCCGCGAACACGCGGTAAGACTTGAACCCGGCGAGTCCCATGCGCTCACCCAAACGCTCTCTGCGGCATAAACGAAAAGAGGTCCGCCATCGCTGGCGGACCTCTTTGTTTGGCTGCTTAGCTTACTGAGCTGATTCGGCGCCCTCGCGACGGGCGCGGGACACGGCGTACAGGCTGATGCCCGCGGCCACCGAAGCGTTCAGCGATTCCACGGACGAGCTGATCGGAATGCCGGCAATCGCGTCGCAGGATTCGCGCACCAATCGGCTCAGGCCACTGCCTTCCGATCCCAGCACCACCACGAGCGGATCGGTTTCAAAACCGGTTTCGCCCACGAGCTTGTCGCCACCGCCGTCCAGGCCGACTACGTAGTAGCCGCGCTCCTTCAGGCCTTCGATCGCCTTGGTCAGGTTCACCACGCGAGCCACCGGCATGTGGGCCGCTGCGCCAGCGGATACCTTCCATGCTGCGGCGTTCACCGAAGCGGAACGACGCTCGGGCAGAATCACACCGTTGGCACCGAATGCGGCTGCCGAACGAATCACGGCACCCAGGTTCTGCGGGTCGGTCACGCCGTCCAGCGCAATGAACAGCGGGCGGGCCGCGATGCGTGCGGCGGCCGAATTCGCAGCCTCCATGGCCTTTGCCTTCTTCTCGGCACGGTCGGCCAATTCCCTCAGAGAGGAGTACTGGAACGGATCGACCTTCAGGATCACGCCCTGATGGTTGCCGGAGCGGGCGATGCGATCCATCTCCAGACGGTCGGCCTCCAGCATGTGCAGGCCGTTCATGCCGGCGATCTTCACGATTTCGCGGGTGCGGTCATCATGCTCGATGCGAGACATGATGTACAGCGTGGAAGAAGGTACGCCCACGCGCAGTGCCTCCAGCACGGAATTGCGGCCGTACACCAGATCCGAGGTGTCCGCCGAAGCGAACTTGTCCACTCGGCGGCGAGCCGCCAGACGCGGGTCGGCCATCTGCCGGCGTTCCGCCGCCTTCTTGGCCTTGTATGCCTTGTGGTAGACGCGGTCCTCGGCCTTCGGAGTGGGGCCGTAACCCTTCAGTTTGTTGCGATGCTTGCCACCCGACCCCTTGGTCGGTCCTTTTTTGATAGCCATAGGTGCTATTGTCCCAGCACCCCGCGCCAAAACGCGGCTATTCCGCCGTCGGTAGCCGGTAAGGTATTGAGAGTGAAGAAGCAGCGCATGATATTCGGACTGTCCCTGCTGTATTGGGGATTATGGTTGGCGATTCTGATTCTGTGGATGGGTCGCTTCGTGACGTCGTTCCTGTCGATCTACCTGGTCTCCGCGCTGCACCTCGGCGAAGGCGTTGTGGGCGCGGTCGTGGCCATGTACGGTTTCGGCGCCATCATCGGCTGTCTTTTCGGTGGCGCGCTGTCCGACCGGTTCGGCCGCCAGTCGATGATCATCATCGGCGAAATCGGCGCGGCCGCCGCTCTTCTGGTCGTCTCCGTCCTCGCCGATCCCGTGGCGTTGGGCGCGGCCCTGTTCGTATACGGCGCGTTCGCCTCGCTGCCCAGTCCAGCCATCGCCGCATACATCGCCGACGTGGTGCCTCCCAAGCGTCAACAGCGCGCCTATGTGCTGCAATCATGGGCCATCAATTTCGGGTATGCGATCGGCCCGATCGTGGCCAATCAGCTGATCAAGATCTCCTATTCGCTGATGTTCTACGTCGAGGCGGCGGTGATGATCGCCGTCACGATATTGCTGATCGTGTTCTTCCGCGAAGTGAGGCATCTGACGACTTCGGCGCCGGCGGCCCGCCCCGAGGGCGCCATGTCTCGCAATTGGCGGCGCGTGCTCACCGATACTCCATTCCTCGGCTTCTCCCTGCTGATGTTCGGCTACTTCCTTGTGTACTTCCAAAGCACCTCCGGCCTGCCCATTGCCATGACGGACCTTGGTCTGGGGTTGGGCGACTATTCGGTGCTGTTGACCATCAACGGCGGCATGCTGTGTCTGCTGCAGATTCCCGCCATGAAACTGTTCGCGCGCATGGGCAATTCGCGTGTGCTCGTGATGGGCCTTGCGGTGACCGCCATCGGCTATGCGGTGCAGGCCGTGGCCCATTCATGGGGCGGGTTCGCGCTTGCCGTAGTGCTGTGGACGCTGGGCGAGCTGGGCACGTTCCCCATCGCCACCACCACGGTCGCCGCCATGGCGCCCGCCACCGCCCGCGGCACGTACCAGGGCGTCTATAACGTGGTGTGGTCGGTGTCGATCGCATTGGCGCCGCTGATCGGCGGCGGGGTGATCGGCGGCTTCGGCGGGCGGATGCTGTGGATCGCCTGCACGGTGGTGTTGGTCGGCGTCACCGTGGGCCTGCGGGTCACCAAGGGTTCCCGAGACGCCGCCATGGCCGCCGCGATGGGTGCAGAGGACGATTCTCAGTAAGAACCGTGCACCCATCCGAACTGTTTCCGCACAAACGAACATGACCGAAAATGGCGGCATTCCGCGGCTCAGACGCTTTGCATGTTCGATTAGGTTTCCGAAATCCGCGCACGGTTCTCCGAGCCTTGATTTCAGTGCGCTGAGTTGCGGCGCATGACGTCTGTGGCGTACTATTATCCGTTGAAAGCGGTACTCGCCCCGCCGGATATCGGCCGGTCCAATGGAGGGTCGGCGCGTGACGGCGGAGCAGGGCACAGAGAAGTACTCCACCGCTGGAAAACCCGCATGAAGGGAGAAAGAAATGAAAGCCTATATTCAGCGACTAGGCCGCGCGCTGATGCTGCCCGTCGCCTGCCTGCCCGCCGCGGCGCTCTTCCTGGGCATCGGCTATTGGATCGATCCGAGCGGTTGGGGTGGCGGCAACGTCATCGCCGCCTATCTGTGCAAGACGGGTTCGGCGATCCTCGACAATCTGGGCTTGCTGTTCGCCGTTGGCGTGGCCGTCGGCATGGCCCGTGACAAGGACGGCGCCTCGGCCCTGTCCGGTCTGGTCGGTTTCATGACCATCACCACGATCATGGGCTCGGCCTCCATGTTCCTGGGCTTCGACGCCGAGAACCCGCCGGCCGCCTTTGCTCCTGGCGCCATCGGCAACAAGAACGTGTTCTTCGGCATCATGGTCGGCTGCGTGTCCGGTGCGCTGTACAACCGTTTCAGCAAGACCAAGTTGCCCGACTTCCTGGCCTTCTTCTCCGGCCGTCGCTGCGTGCCGATCCTGACCGCCGCGCTGATGTCGGTCATTTCCCTGGTGCTGCTGTTCGTGTGGCCGCTGGTCTACAACGGTCTGGTCGCCTTCGGCGAGTCCCTGATGGGTATGGGCGCGGTCGGCGCCGGCATCTACGCCTTCTTCAACCGTCTGCTCATCCCCACGGGTCTGCACCACGCCCTCAACAACGTGTTCTGGTTCAACCTTGCCGGCATTGATGACATCACCAAGTTCTGGAACGGTGTGGGCGGTCTCAACGGCACCACCAAGGCTGTGCTGGCCACCGGTGGATTCCAGCCGTGGGGCGAGTACGTCACCGGCATGTACCAGGCCGGCTTCTTCCCGATCATGATGTTCGGCTTGCCTGCGGGCGCGTTTGCCATCTACCGCTGCGCCAAGCCGGAGAACCGTCGTACCGTCGGCTCCCTGATGCTCGCCGGTGGTCTGGCCGCCTTCCTCACCGGTGTGACCGAGCCCCTGGAGTTCTCCTTCATGTTCGCCGCCTTCCCGCTGTACGTGGTGCACGCGCTGCTCACCGCCCTGTCGGTGTTCATCGCCGCGTCCTTCCAGTGGATCGCCGGCTTCAACTTCTCCGCCGGCTTCATCGATTGGTTCCTCTCGCTGCGTGTGCCGCAGGCGCATATGCCGTGGATGCTTATCGTGCAGGGCCTGGTCTTTGCGGTCATCTACTACTTCGTGTTCACGTTCATGATCAAGAAGTTCGACCTCAAGACCCCGGGCCGTGGCGATGGCGTTGACGATGAGGGCGCCGCCGCCGTGGCGGGCATTCTCGACACCGGCGCCGCCCCGGCCGCCGCGGTCTCCCGCGACAAGTACGCCGCGCTGGCCGCGAAGCTCTACGCGCTGCTTGGCGGCAAGGCCAATATCGTCGACATCGAGAACTGCGTGACCCGTCTGCGTCTGGGTGTCAAGGACACCGCCAAGGTGGATGTGGACGCCATCCGCAAGCTGGTGCCCGGCGTGAAGGTCATCGACGACAGGAATGTCCAGGTTGTGGTCGGCACGCAGGTGCAGGCTGTGGCCGATGCCATGGAAGAGCTGCATAAAGCCTAGCGCTTGGCGCTCTGTCGCTTGGTATGACGGATGGGCTGCGTGACGTCGACATGATCGGCGTCACGCAACCCATCCGTTATCGTCCATCATTGGTTTTCAAGGAGTCATTATGGGATTGTTCTCCGGTTTGTTCCACAACAGCGATGAGGCGGCGCCCGCCCCCGCAGCGACGTCGGTTCTCGCCCCATGCGATGGTGTCTGGGAGTCCATCGAGAAAGTGCCCGACGACACGTTCGCAGCCAAGATTCTGGGCGATGGGTTCGGCGTGGTGCCGTCCTCCGGGCTGGTCGTCGCCCCTGTTTCCGGAACGGTGACCACCGTGGCCGACGCCAAACACGCCGTGGGCATCACCACTCCGGGCGGTGTCGAGGTGTTGGTGCATATCGGCGTCGATACCGTGCAACTCAAGGGCGCGCCTTTCACGATGCTGGTGAGTGCCGGGCAGACGGTCTCAGCCGGCGATCCCATCGAGAAGGTCGATTTCGATGCGGTCAAGGCCGCGGGCAAAGCCACCGACGTCATCGTGGTGTTCACCAACCCGGCCACCATCGCCGCTTTGGATCTTACCGGTTCCGGTACGGTGGCCGTCGGCGCGCAAGTGGGCACCCTCGCCGTCAGATAAGCCGATTCGAGCTCGAGGCGCGCACGACGAGTTCCGGTGGCAACGAGATGTGCGTGGGATTCCCGGGCCCGATTTCGATGAGACGCAAGACCTCGGTGACGATACGCGCGTACGGCGGACGCACCGAGGTCAGGGCGGGCAGCGCGGCCGCAGCGATGGGCGAGTCGTTGTACCGCTCGACGATGTCCGCGCCCAGCTCGCCCGTCATGGCTTGACCAGTGTGCCGCCGGGTTATGGAATAATGGCATCGTACGCATCGGCTGCAATTGCGTCGATGCCCATAACCGCGCAGTCCTGCGCCGCCCGGGAGAGACAACCCGGTGCCGGCGCGAGGCTGACTACTCCGCGGCGATACCAAGGAGAACACCATGGATGATCGTAACGATCAATCCGCAAAGTCCGCGACCGCAACGAACGGGGTCGTGGAATCGGAAGAAGTGCGCGCACAGGAAGCGCTATTGGGGGATACTGATCCAAGTCTGACCAGCGTCGACGACGTGGCCAAAGCCCTGAACGTCGACCCATCCCACGGCCTGAGCGAGGAAGAAGCCAAGCGCCGACTGGCCAAATTCGGCCCGAACGAGCTCGCCAGCGCCCCGCCCGTACCGAAATGGAAGAAATTCCTGGCCCAATTCCAAGATCCGCTGGTCTACCTGCTGATCGCGGCCACTATTATCTCGGTGATCGCTTGGTTCATCGAAAAAGCCAATGCGCAGCCCGGCGCGGAAGGCGGCGAGGCGCTTCCGTTCGACGCCATCGTGATCATCTTGATCCTGATTGTCAATGCTGTGCTCGGCTACATGCAAGAAGCCAAGGCCGAGGCGGCCGTCGAAGCGCTCGCACAAATGACGGCCCCGCAGACTTCGGTGCTGCGCGATGGCAAGGTCATGCGCATCAACACCGCCGACGTGGTTCCCGGCGACATCATCGTCCTTGCGGAAGGCGATTCGGTCTCCGCTGATGGCCGACTGGTCAACGCGGCCAGCCTGCGCATCGCCGAGGCTTCACTGACCGGCGAATCCGTGCCGGTTGGCAAGAAGCCGGACACACTCACCGAGGCCAAGGCGCTGGGCGACCGCGCCAACATGATCTTCAACGGCACTTCCGTGACGCAAGGCACCGGCCGCGCAATCGTGACCGGCACCGGTATGAATACGCAGGTCGGCAAGATCGCCGACATGCTCTCCGCCACAGAGGACGAGAAAACCCCGTTGCAGAAGGAGATGGATTACGTCTCCAAGATCCTCGGCATTGCGGTGTGCGTCATCGCTGTCGTGGTGCTGGTGGCGCTCGCCGTGTTGGAAGGCTTCAACGACGTCCATGACGTGATTGATTCCTTGCTGCTGGCCGTCTCGCTTGCCGTGGCCGCCGTGCCGGAAGGTTTGGCCGCCATTCTGACCGTGGTGCTGGCGCTTGGCGTGCAGCGCATGGCGGCCCACAACGCGATCGTCAAGAAGCTGCATTCGGTGGAAACCCTGGGATCCGCTTCCGTGATCTGCTCGGATAAGACCGGCACGTTGACCCGTAATGAGATGACCGTGGAACGTGTGGTCACCCCGTCCGGCGAAGTGCAGATCACCGGCACCGGCTACGCGCCCGAAGGCCGCATGGTCATGGCCGGTGGTGTTGATCCCGAATCCGATCAAGCCAAGACCATCGCCGATGAGGTTATTGCCACACTCGTGGCCGGCACACTGGCCAACGACGGTGAACTCCGTCAGGAAAACGGCAAGTGGGAGATTGTGGGCGACCCCACTGAAGTCTCACTGGTCGTTGCCGCTCGCAAGGTCAAGGCTGATCACAAGGTCAGCCGTTACACTCGCGTGGGCGAGATTCCGTTCACCTCCGAACGCAAGCGCATGTCTATCATCGCTAAAGACGACACCGATTCCGGCAAACTGACCGTGTTCGCCAAGGGTGCGCCGGACGTGTTGCTGAGCTACTGCTCGCGCATTCGCGTGGGCGGCCAGGTCCGCAAGCTCACCGAAGGTGATCGTCAGTCGATTCTGGCCACCGTCGAACGCCTCTCTTCCGAGGCATACCGCACGCTTGGTCAGGCCTGTCGACCGCTGGAAACCAGCTCGCTGGCCGATGTGCCGGGCGTCAGCGTAAATGCCGCGGGCCAGGTGGCCGACATCGCCGAACAGTCCGAGGCCATCGAAACCGACCTTATCTGGAACGGCATGGTCGGCATCATCGACCCGCCGCGCACTGAGGTCCGCGATTCCGTGGCCGAGGCGCACCGTGCCGGCATCCGCACCGTGATGATCACCGGCGACCACCCGCTGACTGCTGCCCGCATCGCCTCCGACCTTGGCATCATCGCCAAGGACGGCAAGGCCCTGACCGGTGACCAGCTTGATCAGCTGCCCGACGAAGCCGTGCTCGACAAGGCCACTGCTGAAGTGTCCGTGTATGCCCGCGTGGCTCCTGAGCACAAGCTCAAGATCGTCGAGTCCCTACAGCGCCAGGGCAACATCGTGGCCATGACCGGTGACGGTGTGAACGACGCTCCGGCCGTCAAGTCCGCGGATATCGGTGTGGCCATGGGCATCACCGGCACCGAAGTGACCAAGCAGAGCGCCAAGATGATTCTGGCGGACGACAACTTCTCCACCATCGTGGCTGCTGTGCGCGAAGGCCGCGTGATCTTCGACAACATCCGCAAGTTCCTGCGCTACCTGCTGAGCTCCAACGTGGGCGAGGTGTTCACCGTGTTCCTCGGCGTGGTGCTGGCCGGCTTCCTCGGTATCCGTCAGCCGGAATCCGTGGGCGTCGCCGTACCGCTCCTCGCCACGCAGCTGCTGTGGATCAACCTACTGACCGATGCGGCCCCCGCACTCGCCATGGGCGTGGATCCGCAAACCGACGATGTGATGGGTCGTAAGCCGCGTAAGATGACCGATCGTGTGATCGACGCCTCCATGTGGGGCGACATCATCTACATCGGCGTCATCATGGCCGTCGTCACACTGATCGGCATGGATATGCACTTGTCCGGCGGCCTGTTCACCGACCGCTCGGTGGATGCCATCGGCCATGAGGCACAGATGACCGAGGCTCGTACCATGGGCTTCACGATTCTGGTGTTCGCCCAGCTGTTCAACGCGCTCGCCTCCCGCTCCCACCTGCAGTCCGTGTTCGTGGGCTTATTCTCCAACAAGTGGCTGTGGGGCGCGATCGGCCTGTCCGTGGCGCTGCAACTTGTGGTGGTCTATGTGCCGTTCCTTAACGGCCCGTTCGGTACCGTTGCGCTCAGCCCGATGGCCTGGGTGGAATGCATTAGCTTGGCTGCGATTGTGCTGATTGCTTCCGAGCTGCGCAAGATTGTGTTGCGCGCGATGGCTAAGCGACAGTAACGCCAACGGATAGCACCAAATAACAATAAGGGCGGGTCAAATCCTGTTGTAGGATTTGACCCGCCCTTTATATGCGGAACGCAGAACTACTAGTTGCTACCAGTGCCGCTATTCATCCCGCTTGAGCTGTCGGCTTCTTCTTCGGCCTTCTTCTGAGCCTCAGCCGCCGCAGCCTCTTCCTGAGCCTTCTTCTCAGCCTCAGCTTGTGCTGCCGCATCGGCGTCAGCCTTTTGCTTGGCCTGCATTGAAGCGTTCACGTCGGCCTCGGCCTTCTGCAGCTTGGAAATGGCGTTATTCACGTCGGCCTCGGACGGGTTGGAGCTGCTTGCCACGGTGTTCGCCTCGGTAATGGCGGTCTGCAATGCGGTGCGAGTATTCTCATCGGCCACGTTGCCGGCCGAGTTGTCCAGAATGCCCTGAGCCTGCGAAACGGCCGAGCTGAGGTTCGACTTCAGCGAGTTGGTGTTTGCCGTCTTCTTGGAAGCATTGACGGCCTTGATGGCGCTGTTGATGGCATCCGTCTTATCGGCGGCGTCGCTGACCTTGCTCTGCATGTCTTCGGTCTGCTTCTTCAACTCATCTGCGCCGAGCTTGGAATCGCAGGTAGCGGTATCGGCCGGGGTGCCAGCATCCTGCACCGCTTGATTCAACGTGGTGATGGTGTTGACGTCGGCCACGTCACTGGTGGGCGTCTGCGCGCTGGTCTGACCGTTCGTGATGGCGGTGGTGAGCTTCTTCTTGGCCGAATCATACTGCTTGGCTGCTGCCTTGCATTCGACTAGCGCCGCCGCTTGGCTCACCTTGCTGCTGTTGGAATGCCACCAGAACAAGCCTCCGGCAATCAACGCCACGACCACAACCACGGCGATGACAATGCCGACGGTTTTGCCCGTATTTTTCTTGCCGCCGCCTTGATGACGAGGCTCGTGTTCTTCGGGCTCTTCTTCATCAGCGAACTGATCGAGTGGTGGAATGGTGGGCGGTAGTGTCGCCGGCTGTGCGGGAGCCGCAGCCGGTACTTCGGACGGCTGAAATACCTGAGTCGCCTGCATATCTTCAGCAGGCATCGCCTGGGCTGGGGCTGCCGGCATGGCGACGGTCTGCCCAGAAGTGGCGCCGGTACCGTATGCCGGGGTTGTGGGCTGTCCAAACTGAATCGGCTGGAATGCTTGAGTTGCCGCAGTCGCGTCATATGAAGGTACAGCCTGCGTTGGCTGGGTCGGTTGCGCAGGTTGGAATGACTGCGTTGCTTGTGTCGGCTGTGCTGACTGGAATGCTTGGGTTGCTTGTGTCGGCTGTACTGGTTGGAATGCCTGCGTCGGCTGCGCGGCTGGCCATACGGGTTGTGTGGGCTGCGCAGGCTGTGTTGCCTGAGTCGCAGGTGCTGGGGGAACCGGAGGCATTACTGGCTTGGATGGTTCTTCAGGGTGCTGGAAGTCGAATTGGAAACCGCCGTCACTGTTGGTCATAACATCTCCTTGGTGGTAAGCAAATGGCCGGCATGCGCCGGCCGAATGATGCGTTGTAGCGTTTAGTCCTTGATGTGCGCGCGATAGAAATTCTCGTAGGAGCGGCTTGGGGTAGGTCCACGCTGGCCCTGGTAATGGGAGCCGGTGCCTTGAGAGCCGTACGGGTGCTCGGCAGGCGAGCTCAGCTGGAAGAAGCACATCTGGCCAATCTTCATGCCGGGCCACAACTTGACCGGCAACGTCGATACATTGGACAGCTCAAGCGTAATATGCCCCTCGAAGCCAGGATCAATAAAGCCGGCGGTCGAGTGGGTCAGAATACCCAAACGGCCCAGTGAGCTCTTGCCCTCAAGGCGTGCGGCAATAGTCGGATTGAGCTTGACGTACTCCCACGTGGAGCCCAGTGCAAACTCACCGGGGTGCAGAATCCACGGTTCGTCAGGGGCCACTTCAAACTGTTCGGTGAGCGCTCCCTGATTTTCGGCGGGATCCACATAGGTATATGCGTGATTGTTGAACAGGCGGAAATAGCGATCCAGCCGTACGTCGATGGAGGCGGGCTGCACCATCTCCGGTGTCCACGGATCCAGAGAGATGTGACCAGCGGACTGAGCGGCGAGAATATCGCGGTCGGACAGCAGCATGAAAACTCCTTGCGGCAGAACAAATACTGTTCCTAAGTCTAGCGCCCCGTGCAGAAACAGTATTAGAGCCGATACAGTAGCCGGCAGCGCCCAAGCGCAAAATTTTCAGGTTATTCTCAGAGAACCTCAGAGATAGACACAGAATCGAGTGGTTATATAAAAAATGTCAGCGAAGAGCTGATCAGGAGCCGCAGCAGCTCCCGACAATTGAACCCCTTTCTTCTTCTCTCTCCTTTCTCTCCCCGGCGGCAACTCCGCCGGGGTTCTTTTTTGCTTAGTCGATTCATCCTGCGGAATGACGACCACTCACACGGTGGGGCGGTACACTGGGGCTATCGGCAGGGAGGGCGGTCCAGATGGCAAGTAATAACGAGGATTACGATTTCTTTGACGACGGGCAGTACAACGGTTCGCGCCGCGCTCGCCGCGAACAGCAGTATTCTCGGGGGTGTGGCTCTGGTCGGCGTGCGATCAAGCTGAAAGTCGATAGCCCTGCATCCAAGTTGTTGCGGCGTATCGCATTAATTACCGGATTGCTGGCCGTAGTGGTGGCTGTCTTATCGGCGGCCCATGAGATTGCGCCCGAATCCATCGGCTTTTTGGTGAATGTGCGAGGTCGGTATATCGCGGGCACTGCGGCTGTGCTGATCGGACTTACCCTGATTCTGGTGATTTCGTCGCGTGTCGCGATGCCGCGTCACTCCACGCATGGGGGAGTGGGCGCAGGCGGCATCGTCACATTGGTTCTGGCCGCGGCTTGTTTGGTGGTGGGTGTGGCCGTGGGCGTACTGTTCCCACAGGGTTTGATTCATCCCGCCGTCAATGACAAAGCGCCGGTAGACAATACCGCACAAATGGAGCAAGGTATTGAACGGGCGGTTGGCGGCGCGTGCAAGGACGGGTGGCAAGGATTGGATGCGGGCGGTCTGCCTGGCATCACCACCGTGCAGATGTGTGCTGATCCGCGTGTTGCGTTCGTATCCTTTGACTCCGAGGCCTCGGCTGCGATGAGCCGGGCGCCAATCAAAAGCGAAATCACTGAATTGTTGGGCCAGCATGCCGACAACGAGAAGACGCAAGGCGACTGGCGTTTGCTGAATGGCAAGCGCTGGATGGTGTTCGGCGAGGCCGACAATATGACCGCGCTTCAGCAGCAGTGGGGTGGCACCCTCGAAACCATCGCCGCAGCCAAAGATGGCACGGACAGTGGCAATGCCGCAGTGTGACCGAAATCATGCCAGTTGAGCACTTCACAACAGCCGAACGCCGTATATTGTGGTGGTATGAGCAACGAAGCGAATGCAAGTCAGCCCTTAATCGGCCGTGAATCCACTGCCGTGCCTGGGCGTTTTGGCGAGCCGCTTTCAGTGGAATACAGCGTGACCTCGCGCGGCGGCTTCGACCAGCACCCCACTCATCCGTTATTCCTATGCTTGCATGGCTGGGGCTCCAGCGAAGAAGACATGGCGGGCATCATGCGCCTCATCGCCCCCTACAACGATTTTGTAGCGTTGCGCGGCCCACTGGCACTTGCCAAGGCTCCCGAACGCAGTGAAATGCCCGGCAACTACGCGTGGCTCCATGACGCTCTGCCGGTCGGCGATGATCTTGATTATGACGCGTATGCAGCCGCCACTGCCGTCGATCGGTGGGTGGCTGCCAACATTCCCGCTGACCGTGATGTAGTACCGCTCGGCTTCTCGCAAGGTGGTCTCGTCGCCGTGCATCTACTGCGCATCAATCCCGAACGCTATCGTGCTGTCGTATCGTTGTCTGGTTTCAACGCGCCCGGTCAAGTACCCGGCACCGCTCCCGCCGACGATCGCTTGGCCAATTACGATATCCCCGTGTTCTACACCTACGGCAAAAACGATGGCGTGATTCCCAAGTACGAATTATTCGCCACTGCTGCCTGGCTTGAGGAGCATACGTGGCTCAAAACCAAGAGCTATCGCGGCCTTGATCACAACGTGAGTCTTGAGGAATTCGCCGATCTGCGCCAGTGGTTGCTGGATAACGACATCACGTCTGGCGTGCTGTAATACTTGCCTGATTCATGGCACTGGGTGGTGATGAAGCGATGCGGCCGCACCATGTACAGTAATCGGACGCAACGGAGACCCGCACACACTCCGGTCATAGACTAAAGTCCCATGAGCGAAGTGAGTGCTGAAGAAAACCATGTGGACGAATCCCCGCGCGGCATTGCGGTGATGGTAGTAGTGGGCGTGCTTGTTGGTTTGTTGTCTGGACTGTTCGGCATCGGCGGCGGTACCATCATCGTACCTGCACTGGTATGGCTTGGCCTGACCCAGCGTCATGCGGCCGCCACTTCAATGCTGGCGATTATCCCTACGTCAGTATCTGGCGTGCTGTCTTACGCGGTCAACGGCAATGTCGATTGGATTGCCGCGTTGCTGGTGTTCATCGGTATGTTTGTCGGCGGCCAGATTGGCTCACTACTACTGTCCCGATTGTCGGAAGTCGTGCTGCGTTGGGCATTCGTGGTGTTCATGGCATTCGTCATTCTCAGCCAGCTCATATTCGTGCCTTCGCGTGATTCCTCGATTGAGTTGAACCTCGTTACCGGCCTGTTGATGGTGGTATTCGGCGTAATCGCCGGCATTCTGGCCGGCCTGCTTGGTGTGGGCGGTGGTGCCATTCTTGTGCCATCGTTATCGATTCTGTTTGATGCTTCGGATCTGATTGCTCGCGGCACTTCATTGTTGGCCATGTTCCCGAACGCCGTCACCACTACGGTGGCCAATGTTCGCCGGCGCATGGTGCATGCCAAGGTCGGATTGATTATCGGCATCGTAGCCGCATTGACTGCGCCACTGGGCACGTGGATTGCCGAGGCGATGACCCCACGCACTGGCGAAATCCTGTTCGCCACATACCTAACAGTGCTCCTCATCCGCAGTGTCTGGGTAGCCCTCAAAATCACGAGAAAGTAGCATCCTTGGCTCTCCCCTCAGAGAGGGGAGCCAAGAAATTTAGATGCCGGAATCGGCGTCAACCTGCATGACGTATATATTGCGCCTGAGCGAACGTGCTTGTGCACGGTTGATGTCGCCGGCCTCAAGCATGTCCTGAATCACACTGAGCTCAATACCGTAGCTCTCGCGCTTCACCTCTTCGACCTGCGTGATTGCCTCAGTGGTGCCGCTCATATTTGGCCGTGCCTGCAGCGAGCCCTCAGCGCGACGGTAATCCAAAAGCAGCGCTGAACAATGCTCGGTGTTGTAGGTGTCGTTGCCCATCTCGTCCACCAGCCGGTCAATCACATGATGAATCGCTTCAACCTGCAATTCACGCGTGCGGGCAAAAATCTGATCCTCGCTCACCAGCGGCGTGGTATGGCGAATCTTCGAGACGGTGCGCTTGGCGTAGTTGCTCACTTGGCGCTGCAACATGCGTGCACGTCCACGAATCTGCGATACCGCATGACCGGAAGTCGGATCGGTGGAGGTGTGGCGCAACGTATTCATGATCTGGTCAAGCATGCGCTCGCAAGCTTCCACATTCAGCTCCTGCGTGGCTGAATCCGCCGCCGGATGCGCCTTGGTTTCGGTAAGGCGGTCGCGCACGAATTCCTTCTCCCAGTGCAGCGCTTCGATTTGCAGCTTCTCCAACCCCTGCGGGTCGGTTTCCCCGATGTGCTGCTGCAAGCGGCCAATGCGCTTAGTGTACTGGTCGATGACCATAAGCACTGCACGTCGGTTCTCAGGCGTGATACGGCCAGTCAGTTCTTCCACGGTGGAGCGGAGCACCTCAATGGTGACCGGTATCATCTCCGCGCCAGGATCGCGGTTGCGGTTCGGAGCTAGCAACGGTAGCAGGAAGTTGGCTAGCAGCAATGTCACGATAATCACGCCGGAGGCGATGAAAATGAGTTCGTCGCGCATGGGGAATGCCGCGCCGCCCGCAATGTAATACGGGATAGTAAACATCAACGACAGCGTGATGGTGCCCTTGGGTCCGCCGAACGTCATCACGGCGGCCGACCTCCAGCGCTCAGGGGTCATTTTGCGTCGCATGCCGGTGTTCATGTCGCGGGCGATGCGCAGCATGGCGGTGATCCAGAGGAAGCGCAGCACAATCACCACCAAAGTGACGAGCAGAATAATGCCGATGAGCACAGTGTTGCTGATGTATGGGTCGGACCAGCTGGCCTGCATGGCTCGCGGCAGCTGCATGCCTAGCAGGATGAACACGGCGCCGTTGAGGGAAAAGCTCAACACTCCCCACACGGAGGAAGACACGATATTCGTGCGGGCCACGTTCGGTCCCACTCCGGTACGGTCGAAACGGATGAACAGACCGGCTGCCACCACTGCCAGAATGCCGGATACATTGCATTCCTCCGCACCTAGATACAGCAGGAATGGCAGGAAGAGTTCCATCAAAATACGGGTGGTGGTGGTCTCCCAACCGAGGGAGCGTACGGTCTCGAACACCCAGTTGGCGCATCCGGCCACCAGCAGACCGAACAGCGTGCCGCCAAAGAACGAGATCACGAATTCACCGGCGGCTTGGCCCACGGCAAAGTCTCCGGTGAATGCTGCAGCAAGTGCAAACTGGAAGCCGACGATGCCGGAAGCGTCATTGAATAGGGATTCGCCTTTGAGTACGCTGCGCTGACGTTGGGACAGTGAAGCCTCTTTGCCCAAGGAACTCACGGCCACTGCATCGGTCGGGCCGAGCGCCGCGCCTAGGGCCAGAGCAGAAGCCAAGGTAATCGAAGGCCATACGGCATGCAGCGTGAATCCCACTGCGGTCATCGTCACGATAGCCAGACCAATCGCCAGGGATAGGCTCAAATCCAACGTTTTCAGCAGGGCAGATTTGTCGATTTCGTGCGCTTCGAGATACAGCAAGGGCGCGATGAACAGCACCATGAACAATTCCGGATCGAGCTTGGCATCCGGGAAGAACGGCAAGTAGGTGACCAGCACGCCCAGCACGATCTGCACCAGTGGTGTGGACACTCGCGGTACGAAACGACTGGCGAACGAACTCACCACCACTGCT
Organism: Bifidobacterium breve DSM 20213 = JCM 1192; assembly: GCF_001025175.1. Classification (NCBI taxonomy): domain Bacteria; kingdom Bacillati; phylum Actinomycetota; class Actinomycetes; order Bifidobacteriales; family Bifidobacteriaceae; genus Bifidobacterium; species Bifidobacterium breve. The sequence continues at coordinate 2,193,540 of NZ_AP012324.1, read as the reverse complement.
GCGATAATGCACAGGATGAGCTCGAATACAGCCATGAGTGTCTCCCTTTCTTTTATCACTCAAAGTATATGAGCATCGTTAGGAACACATTAAGCTTCAGGCCGAGTGTGGCTGAGTTCGTATCATCTCGCGTGTGGCATGCGGTTGGATCATGTCGTTTTGCGTGGGACACGATGCGGAAACTGGCGATTTTTTCGTGTTGTCCCACTTGACCGTGTCCCATTAACAACATCAATCGATTGACATTCTTTATGTCCCACAAGCCCAAAACATGAAACGTTGGAATGTCGCCATTTCTTGAGGATGATGCTTTTCGCCGATTGAGAGGAGCGTGGGACATAATGCGGAAACTGGCCAAATTCACATCTTGTCCCACGGGGCAGGCCATGCACTCGTCCAGATGGGACATATCTGCTGAAAGTCGTTGATGACCGCAAGCCACGCGGCATACACTCGTTCATATGGGGCATATGGGATATGACGAGATGATGCACGGCGCGCTGGAGCTCGCCAAAAGGGCCGCGGCAGCCGGCGATGTGCCGGTTGGCGCAGTGGTGGTGGACGCCGACGGCCAAATCATCGGGCGAGGATACAACACACGCGAGGCCGATGGCGATCCACTGGCGCATGCCGAAATCATTGCCATGCGTGAGGCCGCCCGCGCATTAGGCTCGTGGAATCTCTCCGATTGCACACTGGCTGTTACGCTTGAGCCTTGCCCGATGTGCGCCGGCGCATGCGTCCAAACCCATATCGGCACCATCGTGTTTGGCGCGTGGGACTCCAAGCTCGGTGCTTGCGGGTCAATCTGGGATATCCCGCGCGATCCCCATATTGGTCACGCCCCTGAAGTACATGGCGGCGTGGCAGAAGCCGATTGCCAGACTCTCCTCAGCACGTTCTTCGCTCATCGGCGGTAAATCGCTCAAATACTTACTTCATCCATCCAACACGCGGCACCAAGGCAACATATTCTACTTCTTCTACCATCACAATCAGTAGTTCAATGCATTCCGTATACGTCGAAGGAGACACTATGTCCCAGAACCCCGCCACCTTCACCGGTACCGCCGCTGACGGAACCGCGCTCACCGCCATCTATCTTGTACAGCCCGATGCCAACGTGGCAATCGGTCTGGTCGCTGCCGGCGATGACCTGCCGCGTATCATTCATTGGGGTCGCCCGCTGAGCAATCCTGAGACCTTGCTCGCTGCGTACGATGCGCTCAAGCCGCAGCGCGTTTCCGGTGCACTCGATGACACCGCCTGGCCGTCCATCCTGCCGACTCAGGCCGAAAGCTGGATTGGTGAGCAGCGTGTGGTGCTGCGCCGCGACGGCATCGAACTCTTCCCCAAGTTCACCGTGACCGGTATGAAATTCGACGGCGTGGTAGCTGCTAGCCTCGATGCTGTGTCCGGCGACAGCTACACCGATGTGACTGGACGTGCCCGTACCACTGGCCCGGCCAATGTGCCCGGCGTGGCAATCACTGCGCGCGACGAAGAGCAAGGCGTGGAACTCGAATGGCATCTCGAACTTCTGCCCGGTGGTTTGGCCCGTCAGAAGGCCATCGTGACCAACCTGTTCGGAGCAGAAGCCGGTGCCGAGGCCCCGCTGGAAATCGGCAAGATCGAGCTCGGCTTCCCCCTGCCCGAATCCGCATCCGAAATCCTGACCACCACCGGCCACCATCTTCGCGAACGCAGCCCGCAGCGTCAGCCGCTCACCATCGGACGTTTTGAGAAGCCGCAGCTCGCAGGTCGCCCTGATTTCGATGCTTCTCTGCTGCTTACCGCCGGCGTTCCCGGCTTCGGCTTCGAGCATGGCGAGGCCTACTCGGTGCACGTGGGCTGGAGCGGCAACTCCGTGCTGTCCGCCGAGCGACTGCCGTACACGCAGGGTGTGATTGGCGGTGGCGAGCTGCTGTTTGGCGGCGAAGTAACGCTTGATGATGCAGCCGGCGAAGGCCAGAGCTCTTACGAAACCCCATGGCTGTTCGGCTCCTTCGGCGATGGTCTGAACGAGATTGCCGCACGCTTCCACTCCTATGTGCGTTCTTTACACCCGCGCTTGTTCTCGCACGGCCGTCCGGTAATCCTCAACACGTGGGAAGCCGTGTACTTCGGCCACAACTTCGATACGCTCAAGGCGCTCGCCGACAAGGCAGCCGCTTCTGGCGTGGAACGATTCGTGGTGGATGACGGTTGGTTCGGTTCTCGCCGCGACGACACCTCCGGCCTTGGCGACTGGCAGATTTCTCAGGACGTATGGCCCGATGGCCCGAAGTCCCTCAAGGCGCTCGCCGATTATGTGCATGCCAAGGGCATGGAGTTCGGCCTGTGGTTCGAGCCGGAAATGGTCAACCCCGATTCCGACGTGGCCCGCAACCACCCTGATTGGATTCTTTCGCCCACTGCCGGCCGTCTGCCGCTGCAGGGCCGCACTCAACAAGTGCTTGACCTGACCAATCCGGAAGCTTTCGATTACATTTACGGCTGCATGGATCAGCTCGTCGGCGAGCTCGGCATCGACTACATCAAATGGGATCACAACAAGCTGGTCACTGAGCCCGGTTCTCGCCGCTCCGGCCGTCCGGCCGTGCATGCGCAAACTATTGCCGTCTATGAGATTTTCAAGGGCCTCAAGACCGCTCACCCGGGTCTCGAAATCGAAAGCTGCTCTTCCGGTGGCGGCCGTGTGGATCTCGGTATCCTCGAATACGCCGACCGTATCTGGGTGTCCGATTGCGTGGATCCGGTCGAACGCGCGGACATCCAGCGTTACACATCACTGCTTGTGCCGCCTGCCATGATGGGCGAGCATGTGGGTGCCAGCCCCGCGCACTCCACTCGTCGTGAGACCAGTCAGGAATTGCGCATGGCGATGGCATTCTTCGGGCACATGGGCATCGAATGGAACCTGCTCAAGGAGCCGGACGATGCACTTGCCAAGCTGGCAGTGTGGGTGGCCGAGTTCAAGAAGCATCGTGATTGGTTCGCCATCGATACCTGCGTGCACGCCGACTCCAGCGATCCGGCCGTGCGCCTCGATGGCATGGTGATGCCGAACCGCAATGCTGCCATCTACCGCTTCACCCAGCTGACCACGAGCCAGACCTATCCTGCCGCTCCCGTGCATCTGCCTGGCCTTGACCCCAAGCGCAAGTATCGCATTAGCCCGCTCGACCCAAGCCTGGACCTCGAAGGTCTGACCAATGGTCAAAGCACCCTCGGTTGGTGGAACGAAGAAGGCGTAGTCCTGACCGGCGAAGCCCTGCAGCGCTACGGCATCCGTCCCCCGTCCCTCCACCCTCAGCAGGCAGTACTGTTCAAGGCCGTGGCGTTAAGCTGACAGCCCAGTGGGCTGTCAGTAGCCATGGCCTGAGCGAAGCGATAGCTGAGTGAAGGTGGGATTGAGCCTTGCCGATAGGCAAGTCCGTAATTGCTGGTCGTGGCGGAGTGACCTACCCAATATGCTTCACGATTACACGGCTGGCAGCGGCTTTGGCCCAGAGCTGCCAGTCGTGATCCATAATCGTGAACTTCACCGGTTGAGTTTGGCTATGCCGATAGAAGCGGATGCCGTCACGCAGCGAATCGGTACCAAGCTTCGCCAAAAATGCCGATTCGCCGGCGATCATTACATGCCCCGGCATAGCGATGTTCGCCACGGTGGCCACCAGCGATCCCAATCGGAAGCAAGTGCGGTGCACTAGCTGGGAGGCTTGCGGCACATGGGCTCTGGCATCGTGCGCAAAATCATCGAAGGTCGCTGCGCGGCCGATGATCGCCGAATACTGTTCCGCAATCGAATCGTCAGTCAGGCATTGCGAACACCCGATATGCCCACTGGTGCAGCGCGGGCCCTCCGGGTCGATGAGCACATGCCCCACTAGGCCAAAACTCTTGTCCGGGTAACTGACCGGTTCGCCATGCACAGCCAGCGAATAGCCCACGCCCACGCCGATGGTCACTACGGCGAACGTATCCACGCCCACTCCCGGCCCGAACCAGGAGGCATCCACCAGCAGCGAATCGATATCGTTGAATACGCCGCATGGCAATCCGGTGGCCTCGTACACCATTGCGCCTAAATCTGTGGTGCCCTCCCAGTGCAGGAATGGGGCGAACGTGACGATGGAATCATCGATCACGTGACCTCCGACCGCTACGCCCACGGCAGTGGGAGCGGGCAGGCCGGTGGCGGCGACATCATCAGAGCATTCACGAACCAGCGTGGCTATCGATGATGTCACATATTCTGCCGACTGATCAGCACCAATTGGTATCTCATGCCGGCCGGAAACCACCTCGCCATGCGCGTTCACGGCGGCCGACACAATGGATGTGCCGTGCACTTTGACGCCTACGAAGGTGCGTGCGTTCGAGCATAATACCAATGCGGTCTGCGGCCGGCCGCGACGATCCGAGCTCTCCTTGGGAGTAAACCGTTCAGGCAGCTTGCCTGTAGTTCCGGCCACAGCCGGCAGTTCTTCGATGACTCCAGCATAAATCAAATCGCTGGTAATGCGGGAGAGCGCACCCTGGCTCAATCCCAGCATCTGTGCCAATGTGGTGCGCGCAATCGGCCCATATTGGGCGATGGCTGCCGCCACGCGATGCGTATGCTCGGATCCGGAAAACCATTGCGGAATCGCATTGGCGTCAGACATGCTTAAGCCCCTTTGCATTATTTATTGCGTTAATCACAAAATACCGCGCTTTTTGTTTCTTGCGCAAGTGGGCTCGCTGGCGCTGGGAATGAAATGGCGCGATCGTTACTTTTGAAAGTGGAAGAGCCGCCGGCGCTGAAGCCGGAAGGAAAAAGATAAAGGAGTCAACAATATGCTGTCCGATTCCCCACATTCAACGCCTAGACTGAAGCGTCTGGCCGTGCGCACTGCTGCTGTGGCGTGCGCTATCGCCGTCGGCTTCGGCCTGGCAGGCTGCGGATCGAGCACCGCAGGTACCGTTACGCTGGATTTCTTCCAGTTCAAGTCCGAGGCTGCAGACCAGTTCAAATCCATGGTCGCCGACTTCGAAAAGCAGAACCCGACCATCAAGGTCAACATCAACAACTCCGCCAACGCCCAGACCGATCTACGCACCCGCTTCGTCAAGAACCGCGTGCCGGACGTAATCACCTTCAACGGCGACATCAGCTTCGGCAACTTCGCCGCATCCGGTGTTTTCTACGACTTCACCGACGAGCCCATCGTGGACACCCTCAACCCCGGCATGGTGCAGATCGCCAAAAACCTGGTGCAGACCACCGATTCCTCCAAGAAGCGCCTGTATGGTCTGCCCTTTGCCGGCAACGCCTCCGGTTACATCTACAACAAGGCGCTGTTCCGCAAGGTAGGTCTCGACCCGGAGAACCCGCCGACCACGTGGACCGAGTTCACCGACATGCTCAACACCTTCAAGGACGCCGGCATCAATCCGTTGCAGGGCACAGTGGCCGACGCCTGGACCACCCAGGCCCCGCTCGCCTCGCTGACCGGTACGCTGGTTCCCGAGTCGAAGTACACTGAGCTCAAGCAAGGCAAGACCACATTCCAGGAACTGTGGAAAACCGCAGTCGAGAAGGAATCCGAACTCTTCACCTACTCCACTGCCGATACTGGCGTCACCTACCAGCAGGGCACGCAGAACTTCGCCCAAGGCAAGGCCGCAATCATTCCGCTCGGTACCTACGCCATTCCACAGATCCTGCTCATCAACCCGGACATTGAACTTGGTTTCGCCCAGATGCCGGCCACCGATGACGCCAGTGAACAGATCCTCACCGCAGGCGACGATGTGATGCTGACCATCGGCGCAAACACCAAGTACCCCGAAGAATCGATGAAACTCGTCGAATTCCTCATGCAGAAGGATCAGCTCGACGCCTACGCCGATGCGCAGTCCGCCATCACCCCGCTCAAGGACACCTACTTCGGCAATGAGGCGCTGGAAACCGTGCGCCCGTTCTTCGAGGAAAACCGAGTGGCCGACTTCTGCGATCACTACATTCCTTCGTCCATCAATATCGGCGGCTACCTGCAGACCATGGTGACCTCCGGCAACACCGACCGCTTCCTGAACCAGATGCAGACCGAATGGGACAAGGTCCAAGCCAGGACCTTCGAGTGATCGGTAGGAGAGGAGAACATCATGTCACACGCAACTGCAACTAAGACCGCTGCTCCGGCCGCTAAGTCCGCTGCCAAGAAACCCGCCAAGAAGAAGGTTTCCGCCTTCTCCACCCGCAAAGTGGACCCCGCCTATTATTGGATGGCGGTTCCGGCGGCCATCATCTTCGCTTTCTTCCTCTACCTGCCATTTCTTGACGGCGTAAAGTATTCCTTCACCAATTCGCAGGGATACGGCGACTACAAGTTCATCGGCCTGAAGAACTACATCGCTCTCTTTCAAGACAACCGTGTGGGCCACGCCTACCTGTTCACATTCTTCATCGCCATCCTCATCACGGTGCTGATCAACGTGATCGCCTTGTTCATCTCGGTGCTGCTGAACTCGAAGATCGCCTTCAAGAACGGCTTCCGCGCCATCTTCTTCATTCCCTACACCCTCTCCGTGCTGGTCATCGGCTACGTGTTCAAGTACATCTTCATGAACCCGTTGCCCGAACTTGGCAAGGCACTCGGCATCAAGTGGCTGTCCACCTCGCTGCTGACCAATGAGCAGCTCAGCTGGATCCCGATCGTTTTCCTCGCCGTCTGGCAGGGCATCGCCTACTCGGTGCTCATCTACCTCGCTGGTCTGCAGACCATCGACGACGAAATCTACGAGGCCGCCGCCATCGACGGCGTCAATCCCTGGCAGAAGTTCTGGAAGATCACCTTCCCGCTGATCGGACCGTTCTTCACCATCAACCTCGTGCTGTCCATGAAGAACGCGCTCGGTACCTTCGATCAGGTCGTCGCCTTGACCGATGGCGGCCCGAACTCCGCCACCGAAACCGTCACCTACCTCATTTGGAAGGGTGGCCTGACCGGTGGCGAGTACGCCTACCAGACCGCGAACGCCGTGCTCTTCTTCATCGTGCTGGCGATTATCGCCTTCGTGCAGCTGCGCATTTCCCGCAGCCAGGAACAAATCTGATTTAGGGGAGGATAAGAAATGACTACTGCAACAGTTGCTCCGTCCAAAGCCGGTAAGCCCGCCAAGTTCCGCAGGGATCACCGCATCAACTGGTGGCTGACCGCCGCTGTGGCAGTGCTGAGCCTGACCATTCTGATCCCGCTCTACTTCACCATCGTCACCGCGCTGAAGACCCCGGCCGAAGCCGGCACCTTCGCTCTGCCCACCTCGTGGCAGTGGCATAACTTCGCCGACGCCTCCGCCAAGGTCAACTACCCGAAGGCCGCGCTCAACTCCGCGATTATCACGGTGGCCGCCGTTGTACTCACCCTGCTGACCAACACCTTCGTGGCCTACGCCGTGGCCCGCAACATGGATAAGCGCTTCTTCCGCTTCCTGTACTACTTCTTCATCGCCGCCATGTTCGTGCCGTTCCCGGTCGTCATGCTGCCGATTGCGAAGCAGATGGGCTCCCTGCATCTGGACAACCAGGTCGGCCTGATCATCCTGTACACGGTGCTCGGCTTGGGCACGAACCTGTTCATCGCCACGGGCTTCATCCGTTCGATTCCGGTCTCGCTGGAAGAGGCGGCCCGCATCGATGGCGCATCCACGTGGCGCATTTTCTGGACCATCATCTTCCCGCTGATGAGCCCGATTAACGCCACCATCGCCATTCTGACCGCGCTGTGGGCCTGGAACGACTTCCTCCTGCCGTTGATCATTCTGACCGACCAGTCGAACCAGACCATCCCGCTCGCCCAGTACGTCTTCAGCTCGCAGTTCGCCACCAACTACCCGATGGCATTCTCCAGCTACCTGATGGCCATGGCCCCGATCCTCATCGTCTACATTTTCGCCCAAAAGTGGGTTGTGGGCGGAGTGATGAGAGGAGCGGTCAAGTAAAGGAAAGCCCAGTGGGCTTTCCGTTGACCGCTCCGAGCGGGCGGCAGCCCGCGAGGCAATATTGAGTCTGGCCGCAGGCCAGTCCGTAATTGCAGGACGCTGTGAAGTAATGCAGTGCTCGACGTTGCATTACTTCACAGCGTCGAGCGAGATGAGCCGATTAAGGAAACAGCCCCAGTGGGGCTGTTTCCTTAATCGGGCGGCCGATAGGCCGCATACTCACGAGGTAATGTAGCGCTCGGTTTTTTTGCCGTACAAGCCGGAGACTGGAGCTTTTGGTGTTATGCGGCAGACCGCCATTTGCCCCTTCCGAGGAGTGGAATCAAGAAATGGCGGATTTCCAACGTTTTTGGGAAGACTGGATTTGCCGCATGAACACGATTCGGCCATTTTTCGTGTTGTGCGGTATGTGCGTGTGCCACATGGGTGCAGAAACGCCTGTTCTCATGCTGTGTGGCACGTGTTTGTGCTCATAGGTGTGGAATCGCCCGTTTCTGCGTTGTACGGTATGGAAGCATGACGCACAATCGTCTAGCGGTCACCGGAGACCCGGTGTGGCATGCTATTTTCGCCCGGACATCAACCGGATCGGCCGTTTATCGAATCGCTGCTATGCAATCCGGAACGCACGAATCGTGCACCGGGCCGTGCATTGCCAACTGGCACTATTTATTTTCCGGCACACCAATGCAGATCACTAATGGGAATGTAATTCACCATTTTTTTAGACTGTGAGCAACGGGCAATATAGACATGAATAAGGAGCCAACGATGACTACTTTCAACCGCACAATAATTCCCGACGCCATTCGCACCAACGGAGCCACGCCCAACCCGTGGTGGTCGAACGCCGTCGTCTACCAGATTTACCCACGTTCCTTCCAGGACACGAACGGCGATGGTCTCGGCGACCTGAAGGGCATCACCTCCCGCCTCGACTATCTCGCCGACCTCGGCGTGGATGTGCTGTGGCTCTCTCCGGTCTACAGGTCCCCGCAAGACGACAACGGCTACGACATCTCCGACTACCGGGACATCGACCCGCTGTTCGGCACGCTTGACGACATGGACGAGCTGCTCGCCGAAGCGCACAAGCGCGGCCTCAAGATCGTGATGGACCTGGTGGTCAATCACACCTCTGACGAGCACGCGTGGTTCGAGGCGTCGAAGGACAAGGACGACCCGCACGCCGACTGGTACTGGTGGCGTCCCGCCCGCCCCGGCCACGAGCCGGGCACGCCCGGCGCCGAGCCGAATCAGTGGGGCTCCTACTTCGGCGGTTCCGCATGGGAGTACAGCCCGGAGCGCGGCGAGTACTACCTGCACCAGTTCTCGAAGAAGCAGCCTGATCTCAACTGGGAGAACCCGGCCGTGCGCCGTGCAGTGTACGACATGATGAACTGGTGGCTCGATCGCGGCATCGACGGCTTCCGTATGGACGTCATCACCCTTATCTCCAAGCGCACCGACCCCAACGGCAGGCTCCCCGGCGAGGCCGGTTCCGAGCTGCAGGACCTGCCGGTGGGGGAGGAGGGCTACTCCGACCCGAATCCGTTCTGTGCGGACGGCCCCCGTCAGGATGAATTCCTGGCTGAAATGCGCCGTGAGGTATTCGAAGGGCGTGACGGCTTCCTGACTGTAGGCGAGGCGCCAGGCGTCACAGCCCAGCGCAACGAATACATCACCGATCCGGCCAATGGCGAGCTGGATATGCTCTTCCTATTTGAGCATGTTGATTTTGATTGCGAAGGTACCAAGTGGAAGCCGTTGCCGCTCGATCTGCCGAAGCTTAAGAGCATCATGGCCGGCTATCAGGCCGCTGTGCAGAACGCAGGATGGGCCAGCCTATTCACCGGCAACCACGATCAGCCGCGCGTGGTTTCCCGCTGGGGTGACGATTCCTCGGAAGAGGCTCGGGTCCGCTCGGCCAAGGCCCTTGGCCTGATGCTGCACCTGCACCGTGGTACCCCGTACATCTATCAGGGTGAAGAATTGGGCATGACCGACGCCCACTTCACTCGTCTCGACCAGTACCGCGACCTTGAATCCCTGAACGCCTACCGTCAAAGGGTCGAAGAGGCCAAGGTGCAGTCGCCCGAATCCATGATGGCCGGTATCGCCGCCCGCGGTCGTGACAACTCACGCACACCGATGCAGTGGGATGGCTCCGTCTACGCCGGTTTCACCGCACCTGACGCAGCCGCCGAGCCATGGATCTCCGTGAATCCGAATCATGCCGAGATCAACGCCGCCGGCGAATTCGATGATCCGGATTCGGTGTACTCCTTCTACAAGCGGCTCATCGCGCTGCGCCACGACATGCCTGTCGTGGAGGCCGGCGACTGGCATCTGCTCGACGCGGACGATGCGCATGTGTATGCCTTCACTCGTACCCTCGGTGACGAGAAGTTGTTGGTCGTGGTCAATATGTCCGGGCGAACTGTTGATTTGCCTCGCGAATCCGCCGAACTGTTGGCAGTGGCCGATGGCCTTGCCGAGTCGAACGTGGTGATCAGCACGTATGATGCCCCGCACGCTGTGACCGCTCTTGCCGGCCGTGAGCTTGCACCATGGGAGGGCGTCGTCGTCAGCCTATAAGTGTTGCTAGGCGGTATCTCCGTTTCAAGGGGCTGATTTGGCTTCGCGATGAGGTCTATCTCCGTTTCAGGGGGTTGGTGCCTGAATAGCCGGGCTCCGAAAACCGCATAATACCGCTGCAAATGATGTGTCATACTCACGCATTGCACGATCGGGCAGCCCCTCGAAGAGGAGATAGACCTCCCCGCGAAGCCAAATCAGCCCCTCGAAAGCTGATTACGAACGGGAATTACCGTAAATGAGCGCTCGTTAGCGAGATAAGCCACTGTTTTCGGTGTCCCCGCGCCATACAATGGAAAGCTATGGAACAGAAGGATGTTTTGAAGGCGCTGCAGCGTGATCATGCAGCCGAACTGAAGCTGGCCGCCAAACGTCTCAAAGGGACTGCCCGTCATACGGAAATTATCCCTTCGCCGGTATTGAGCGAGATGACCGGTCATGAGATTCTCCTGAAGCCGGAAAACCTGCAGGTCACCGGTTCCTTCAAGATTCGCGGCGCGTACAACAAGATCGCATCGCTCACCGAAGAGCAGATCGCCCGTGGCATTGTCACCGCATCCGCAGGCAACCATGCCCAGGGCGTGGCCTATGCGGCCCGTGAGCGTGGTGCGAAGGCCACCATCTGCATGCCGCAGATCACCCCGCCGCTGAAGGTCGATGCCACCAAGGCCTACGGCGCCGATGTGGTGCTGTACGGCGATGTGTTCGACGAATCCGCCGCCCACGCTGCTGAGCTCGCCGACAAGGAAGGCATGATTTACGTGCCGCCGTTCGACGATTACGAAGTCATTTGCGGCCAAGGCACCATCGGTCTGGAGATCCTCGAAGACGTGCCGAATGTCACTGACGTGGTGGTGCCGCTTGGCGGTGGCGGTCTTGGTGCCGGCGTAGCACTGGCCATCAAGACGTTCAAGCCCGAAGTTCGCGTCATCGGTGCGATCCCGGAAGGGTCCCCGGCATGGAAGGACTCGCTGGCAGCGGGCCATTTGTCTCCTGCCGATCAGGTGGTCACCTCTGCAGAAGGCGTTGCGGTCAAGCACCCCGGCGACCTGCCGTTCGCCCTGATCAACGAGTTCCTGGACGATCTGGTGACCGTTACCGAGCGTGATATCAATGAGATGATTCTGCTCATGCTGGAGAAGCACAAGCTGGTGGTCGAAGCCGCCGGTGCCGTTTCCCTGGCTGCGCTGGAGCACCTGAACCTGCGCTCCCGTAAATTCGCTGCCGCCACCGGCCCGCACGTGGTGGTTCCGATTATGTCCGGCGGCAACATCGACACCGTGACCATGGGTGCAGTGATTCAAAAGGGCATGATCGCCCGCGGTCGCATCATGAACTTCGAGGTCGAGCTGCCGGATACTCCGGGACAGCTCGTCAAGGTGGCCACATTGCTCGCCGAGCAGCGTGCCAACGTCATCCAGCTGGATCACGATCAGTTCAAGGCCTCCGGCCATTACACCAATGCGGTATCTCTTGGTGTCACGGTTGAAACCAACGGCCCCGACCATATCGACCGCATCCTTGCGGCTCTGCGAGAAGCCGGCTTTAGCCCCAAGCGCATCTACTGATGTCCAATACCTCCCGCTGACGGGAGGTAACGCAAAAGCGCCGGTGGGTGGTTGAACATAATCATGAATTATTCGCTACTGCCGGCGGGGGCGACTGAGACAAGACAGGATAATCTGGCTCCCCTCTTTGAGGGGAGCTGTCGGCGAAGCTGACTGAGGGGAGCTTCGGGCTTGAACTCTCCTCAGTCGTCTTGGCGGCAGTAGCTACTTGTTCTCCGCAATCGTTTCGTTTACCAGCTTCGGCAGCGCGACGGCGATATCCTCATGAATCAATCGGCTTGCAAGATGGTCATACTGTGTGTGCCCCATATTCATAATGGTGATAGGCACGCCCGCCTGCGCAGCCACCGGCACGATGCTTGCTGCCGGGTACACCTCGAGGGTCGATCCGATTACCCACAGTTCATCGGCTTTGGTAGCCAAACTGTAGGACTTCTCCATAGCGCCCTCAGGCAGGGCTTCGCCAAAATACACCACGTCGGTTTTGATAATGCCATTGCAGGGCATATCACCGCGATACTTCAATCTGCGATGACAATGCGGATCTGGTTCCTCATCCAAGCGAGCCATGATATCTGCGGTGCTGTATCCTTGATGGCATTTCATACAATGCGAAGTGCCGATAGTGCCATGTAGATTCACAATGACGTCTGAGCTGTTTCCGGCCTTTTCGTGCAATGCGTCGAAGTTCTGCGTGGCCAGCAGAGTCAGCATGCCTGCCTTTTCCAGTTTGACCAGCGCTTTATGCGCGGCGCCGGACTGGGCGTTCCATACCGGTGACTCTTTTTGCCATCGCCAGGAGTACTCGCGATCTTCCTTATTGCGCAAGAACAGGTCAATGTCATATACGCTCATTTGATCGGGGTGCTTGGTCCATACGCCATCAGGGCCGCGGAAATCAGGAATGCCAGCTGAGGTCGAAATGCCGGCACCGGTTAATACAGCAATCTTTTTAGTCATGCTTATAGGTATACCCGCGATTCATGAATGACAGTTGAAGATAAGGCCAGTGTGGATGCATCGCAGGATGTGCCCCTGCGATGGTTGCCGGAAGATGAACATGTGCCAACGGGCCGAAAACTGTCGCGACACGCCAGTCACATAATGGATTCGATGTTTTTTAGAAACATTTGAGGGGTTATTCTGGCCTCAACAGAGCAAAATAGGCTCTGCGCGACACGCCGAAGGAACAGCGTAATTACGTCGATTCCTAGGTCTTTCGTGCGCTCTGATTTGCGCGGATTCGCATCTACGTGTAAGTTTATCTCTTGCTGCTCAGCACGGAGGTTCTCCTCCTGAGAATGGCCTTCGGGCTGGTGTGGTGGTGGTTTGAGAACTCAAGAGCGTGTTTGTACTACTTCTTTATAGTCAATGATTGCCAGTTCATTCCTCGCCTGGCCGCTTGTGTGGTGGTTGGGTACCCGGGAGGGTTTGATGAGGGGTGAGGTTTTTTGAGGGCGTCCTTCCTTAAGGACGTGCTCGTCGATTTTTTGTTTTGTGAGTCATCTATTCGGATGCTTTTCATGAAGGTTTTTTGTGGAGGGTTCGATTCTGGCTCAGGATGAACGCTGGCGGCGTGCTTAACACATGCAAGTCGAACGGGATCCATCGGGCTTTGCTTGGTGGTGAGAGTGGCGAACGGGTGAGTAATGCGTGACCGACCTGCCCCATGCACCGGAATAGCTCCTGGAAACGGGTGGTAATGCCGGATGCTCCATCACACCGCATGGTGTGTTGGGAAAGCCTTTGCGGCATGGGATGGGGTCGCGTCCTATCAGCTTGATGGCGGGGTAACGGCCCACCATGGCTTCGACGGGTAGCCGGCCTGAGAGGGCGACCGGCCACATTGGGACTGAGATACGGCCCAGACTCCTACGGGAGGCAGCAGTGGGGAATATTGCACAATGGGCGCAAGCCTGATGCAGCGACGCCGCGTGAGGGATGGAGGCCTTCGGGTTGTAAACCTCTTTTGTTAGGGAGCAAGGCACTTTGTGTTGAGTGTACCTTTCGAATAAGCACCGGCTAACTACGTGCCAGCAGCCGCGGTAATACGTAGGGTGCAAGCGTTATCCGGAATTATTGGGCGTAAAGGGCTCGTAGGCGGTTCGTCGCGTCCGGTGTGAAAGTCCATCGCTTAACGGTGGATCCGCGCCGGGTACGGGCGGGCTTGAGTGCGGTAGGGGAGACTGGAATTCCCGGTGTAACGGTGGAATGTGTAGATATCGGGAAGAACACCAATGGCGAAGGCAGGTCTCTGGGCCGTTACTGACGCTGAGGAGCGAAAGCGTGGGGAGCGAACAGGATTAGATACCCTGGTAGTCCACGCCGTAAACGGTGGATGCTGGATGTGGGGCCCGTTCCACGGGTTCCGTGTCGGAGCTAACGCGTTAAGCATCCCGCCTGGGGAGTACGGCCGCAAGGCTAAAACTCAAAGAAATTGACGGGGGCCCGCACAAGCGGCGGAGCATGCGGATTAATTCGATGCAACGCGAAGAACCTTACCTGGGCTTGACATGTTCCCGACGATCCCAGAGATGGGGTTTCCCTTCGGGGCGGGTTCACAGGTGGTGCATGGTCGTCGTCAGCTCGTGTCGTGAGATGTTGGGTTAAGTCCCGCAACGAGCGCAACCCTCGCCCCGTGTTGCCAGCGGATTGTGCCGGGAACTCACGGGGGACCGCCGGGGTTAACTCGGAGGAAGGTGGGGATGACGTCAGATCATCATGCCCCTTACGTCCAGGGCTTCACGCATGCTACAATGGCCGGTACAACGGGATGCGACAGTGCGAGCTGGAGCGGATCCCTGAAAACCGGTCTCAGTTCGGATCGCAGTCTGCAACTCGACTGCGTGAAGGCGGAGTCGCTAGTAATCGCGAATCAGCAACGTCGCGGTGAATGCGTTCCCGGGCCTTGTACACACCGCCCGTCAAGTCATGAAAGTGGGCAGCACCCGAAGCCGGTGGCCTAACCCCTTGCGGGAGGGAGCCGTCTAAGGTGAGGCTCGTGATTGGGACTAAGTCGTAACAAGGTAGCCGTACCGGAAGGTGCGGCTGGATCACCTCCTTTCTACGGAGAATACGGCCGGATGTTCGTCCGGCGGTGCGAGCCCCGGCGTCGCGGCAGTCGCGGCGGTTTGGGGCTGCTGGTGTGGAAGAGATCATGGGCTTTCGGTGCGTCCGTCGTGGGATGTTCCGCGGGAGTGGTGTGGATGCGCTTTTGGGCTCCCGGATCGCCACCCCAGGCTTTGGCCTGGCGCGATTCGATGCCCATCGTGCCTGATGGCGGGCTGGTCCCGTCCGGACGGCGTGGTGGTGCGTGGTGGCTTGAGAACTGGATAGTGGACGCGAGCAAGACGGGGTTTCCTTTGATTCCTCGTTCTTGCTGTTGATTTCGAATCGAACTCTATTTTTAGTGTTTGTTTCGATCGTTTTGTGATCATTTTAGTGTGATGATTTGTCGTCTGGGAATTTGCTAGGAAGGATCCTTGCGGCCATGCGCACCGTGTGGTGCGTGTTGCCTGCAAGGGCGTATGGTGGATGCCTTGGCAGACAGGACCGATGAAGGACGTTTGAGGCTGCGATATGCCTCGGGGAGCCGCCAACAGGGCTTTGATCCGAGGATTTCCGAATGGGGGAACCCACCGGCCGTCATGGGCCGGTACCGCCGTGTGCGGGGGGTACGCAGGGAAGTGAAACATCTCAGTACCTGCAGGAAAGGATATTCCGTGAGTAGTGGCGAGCGAAAGCGGATCAGGCCAAACCTTGCGCGTGTGATACCCGTCGGGGGTTGCGCGCGGGGTGTAGAGGGATCGCGTTTGCCGGCTCCGACGGGCCGGCCGTCAGTTGCATAAAACCATGTGCCAGGGGAACCGGGTTGAATACCGGGCCGCAGAGGGTGAGGGCCCCGTACCCGAACGCGCATGGTCTGGCGATCGCGTCTCCCAAGTAGCACGGGCCCCGTGGAATCCCGTGCGAATCTGTCCCGACCGTGGGATAAGCCTAAATATTCCTGTCTGACCGATAGCGAACGAGTACCGTGAGGGAAAGGTGAAAAGTACCCCGGGAGGGGAGTGAAACAGTCTCTGAAACCATGCGCCTACGAACCGTCGGGGCCCTCTTGTGGGGTGACGGCGTGCCTATCGAAAAATGAGTCTGCGAGTCAGTGGCATGTGGCGAGCATAACCCGTGTGGGGTATGCGTAGCGAAGGCGAGTCTTAAAAGGCGTTTGAGTCGCGTGTCCTGGACCCGAAGCGGGATGATCTAGCCCTGAGCAGGTTGAAGCGCGGGTAAGACCGTGTGGAGGACCGAACCCACCTGGGTTGAAAACCGGGGGGATGACTTGGGGCTAGGGGTGAAAGGCCAATCAAATTCCGTGATAGCTGGTTCTCTCCGAAATGCATTTAGGTGCAGCGTCGGATCGATTACATCCGGGGGGTAGAGCGACTGGATGCTTGCGGGCCCATATCGGGTACCAACAGCAACCAAACTCCGAATACCCGTGATGCGTATCCCGGCAGTGAGTCGGCGGGGGATAAGCTCCGTCGTCGAAAGGGAAACAGCCCAGATCGTCGTCTAAGGTCCCCAAGCGTGTGCTAAGTGGGAAAGGATGTGGAGTCGCATAGACAGCCAGGAGGTTGGCTCAGAAGCAGCCACCCTTGAAAGAGTGCGTAACAGCTCACTGGTCTAGTGGTTCCGCGCCGACAATGTAGCGGGGCTCAAGCACACCACCGAAGACGCGGCAGTAGCTTTGCTACTGGGTAGGAGAGCGTCCCATGCGGGGCGAAGCGGCGGCGCAAGCCCGCCGTGGACCGCATGGGAGTGAGAATGCAGACATGAGTAGCGAAAGACGGGTGAAGATCCCGTCCGCTGGACGACCAAGGGTTCCAGGGCCACGTTCATCGTCCCTGGGTGAGTCGGGTCCTAAGGCGAGGCCGACAGGCGTAGTCGAATGGACGAACGGGTCGATATTCCCGTACCGGCATGCAACCGGCAAAACCGAATCCGCGAGTACTAACTTCCGGGTCCGGGCTTACGTCTCCTTCGGGAGCCGGATGCCCTGGCCTGTTGGGACCGTAACGGTAGTAGGTCAGCGCGGGAGTGACGCAGAAGGGTAGCCGGCCGCGGAGGTGGTCTTCCGTGGTCAAGCACGCAGCCCGTCCCACAGGCAAATCCGTGGGGCGCGTGGGCGAGGTGCGATGATGGGCGCCGCAGGGCGCGATATCCGGTGATCCCGGCTGCCGAGAAAAGCTTCGGCGTGAGGCGGCATGCCGCCCGTACCCCAAACCGACACTGGTGGTCAGGTAGAGAATACCAAAGCGATCGAGCGAATCCTGGTCAAGGAACTCGGCAAATCACTCCCGTTCCTTCGGTTTAAGGGAGACCCCCGATGGTGAAGCGGCTTGCCCGCGGAGCTTTTGGGGGTGGCACAGACCAGGGGGTAGCGACTGTTTACCAAAAACACAGGAGCGTGCGAAGGCGCAAGCCGCTGTATACGCTCTGACGCCTGCCCGGTGCCGGAAGGTTAAGAGGATCCGTCAGGCCTCGGCCGAAGCGGTGAATTCAAGCCCCGGTAAACGGCGGTGGTAACTATAACCATCCTAAGGTAGCGAAATTCCTTGTCGGGTAAGTTCCGACCTGCACGAATGGCGTAACGACTTCCCCACTGTCTCGACCAGGAGCTCGGCGAAATTGCAGTACGAGTAAAGATGCTCGTTAAGCGCAGAAGGACGAAAAGACCCCGGGACCTTTACTATACCTTGGTATTGGCATTCGGTGTGGATTGTGTAGCATAGGCGGAAGGCTTCGAAGCCACGGCGCCAGCCGCGGTGGAGCCGCAAGGTGAAATACCGCTCTGTTCGCATTGGATGTCTAACCTCGACCAGTCATCCTGGTCAGGGACAGTGCCTGGCGGGTAGTTTAACTGGGGCGGTTGCCTCCCAAAGAGTAACGGAGGCGCTCAAAGGTTCCCTCAGCCCGGTTGGCAATCGGGTGGCGAGTGTAAGTGCACAAGGGAGCTTGACTGCGAGACTGACGGGTCGAGCAGGGACGAAAGTCGGAACTAGTGATCCGGTGCCGGTGTACGGACGCGGCATCGCTCAACGGATAAAAGGTACCCCGGGGATAACAGGCTGATCATTCCCAAGAGTCCATATCGACGGGATGGTTTGGCACCTCGATGTCGGCTCGTCGCATCCTGGGGCTGGAGCAGGTCCCAAGGGTTCGGCTGTTCGCCGATTAAAGCGGCACGCGAGCTGGGTTCAGAACGTCGTGAGACAGTTTGGTCTCTATCCTCTGCGCTCGTCGGAATGTTGAGGAGGCCTGCCCATAGTACGAGAGGACCTGGGTGGACGAACCTCTGGTATGCCGGTTGTCACGCCAGTGGCACGGCCGGTTGGCTACGTTCGGAAGGGATAACCGCTGAAAGCATCTAAGCGGGAAGCCTGCTCCAAGATAAGCATTCCATAGGACTACGGGTCCTTGAAGTCCCCATGCAGAACACGTGGTTGATAGGCCGGACGTGGAAGCCCCGCGAGGGGTGGAGCCGACCGGTACTAACGGACGAAAGGCAACACAATCATCCAACCCCGGTTGGAACGCAAGCATCCTGCTGCGAACCATCCCGCACGACAATGAGCACGGGATGAACACAAGACGAACCAACGCATCGCGTCCACCATCCGGTTCCCAGGCCGCCACACGCCGGCAGACCCCAGCGTCTGACCGTACAAGAGAAGATTTGCGGCGGCCATGGCCCAGGTGAGACGCCCGGTCCCATTCCGAACCCGGAAGCTAAGGCCTGGCACGGCGATGGTACTGCACCCGACAGGGTGTGGGAGAGTAGCACGCCGCCGCACCCAACTTACGAATGCCCCCGACCACACGGCCGGGGGCATTTTTTTTATCCTCCAACTATACTGATATTCCGTTATGCACTACTTCACCCCGAAACGTTGCGCTACGTCGAACAAGATCATGTATCACGACAAGGCGCAAGCCCAGCGAGCCGCCGATCAAAGTCTGATTGAGCGCGGGGCCGAGCTATGGGTGTACCGCTGCGAATACTGCGGGTGCTGGCATTTGACGCACCGTGATCCGCAATCCAGCTATCGCCATGTGCCGCTGAACCAGCAGCTTAAGCCGCATAGCCGCAAGAAAGGG
The DNA here is from genome assembly GCF_001025175.1 of Bifidobacterium breve DSM 20213 = JCM 1192. Classification (NCBI taxonomy): domain Bacteria; kingdom Bacillati; phylum Actinomycetota; class Actinomycetes; order Bifidobacteriales; family Bifidobacteriaceae; genus Bifidobacterium; species Bifidobacterium breve. Next base: position 2,174,227 of record NZ_AP012324.1, on the reverse strand, counting down.
TATAAGCCTCGGCGGAAGTAGTTTTCCTTCTCCGGCAGCCGTATGTCATCTCTCTCAAGATGGTGAAGCAACATCGCAGCCCAGTAGTGCTCAATAGCAATTGCCACTCGAACCGAACGACATGTCACGGTCCAGGAACGGGAATCAACATCGCCACCAAGCAGTAATTGCCTCGGTGTCTCACATCACCTTGGTGCTCTCGAGATTGCGGATAATCCAGTCGTTGAAACGGATTACCGGTCTGCGCAGCAGTAAGCCAAGCAAGAGCGAAGGCACAAGGAAAAGGGCGAGCTTACCCATGGAGACCCAGTATTCCATGCCGTACGATCCAGCCATTGCCGAATGCATCGCGTCCACGGCGTAAGGGAACAGCAGCCATTTCGAGGCCGCCTGGAAGAACGGAGGCAATGTCTCGATGGGGAAGGTGCCGCCGGATCCTGCTACCTGCATCACCAGCAATACCACAGCAATCGCCTTGCCGATATCGCCAAACGACAAAGTAAGGGTGTACACGATATTCGAGAAGACCAATGCGGACAGCCATCCGACCATCAGGAACTGCACGGGATGCTCGCATTGCACGCCGAGATAGAACATGTCACCTAGGCATACGAGTGTGCCCTGCAACAGTGCCAGGAATCCAAATAGCATATATCGGCCGAAGTACTCCTGATACAAGTGCAGGCCAAACTGCCGCGCATTACCAGGCGAATCGGCACGAGGCTTCGTCAACACGTCCAATGCGGCAGCCGGGCCGGCAACCCGTCCGGCAATCATTGCCTCGCGCAAGCCGACCTCCGAGCCAAGAGGCAGGTCATTGCCGAACCCAAGAATCTTGGCCTTCTCATGATCGGAAACAGAGACTTTCATCATGGCAACCAGGATGATTGCGCCTACCCAGATAGACAGAATCGTGTAGAACGGAGCCATCGCGGAACCGTAGTTGGCCACTGGGTACAGCGGTATGCGATCTACCGCCACGGGAGCAGACAAGAGCGAAGCAATGGCATCAGGATCGGCTGTGGTAATCGAATCCAGATCAGTACTGCTACCACTGGCGATACCAGAAAGCTGTGCGGACAAATCGTCCAGCTTACTTGCCGAATGGTTCAGGTTGCTTGCGGCGTCGGTGAGCGTGGTTTGAATGTCTCTCAGGCTGTCCGATATGCCGCCGGACAGGTTGGAGACACTGTTGACAGTGGAAGACAGCCCATCAATAACCGAGCTTGCCTGATCGGCGACGTCACCCATCGATGCGGTCAGATTGTTGAGCTGCGGCTTCAGCGTGCTTTGATAATCGTTCGCGGCCTGTGTAACTGACTGTTTTGCGGCGGCGATTTGTGCCTTGATGTCTTTGAGTGTTTGGTCGGTGTCCGCTGTGCCATCAACCAGGCTCTGTGCGGCACGGCCCAAATCGTCGGCGACATTCTTGAGATCTTGTTGCGTCTGCGTGGCTTGGTCGGCTGCGGCATTGAGCCACTTGGCAATCGTATCTCCACCGGCGGGCAGTGATGACGACTTGCCGGCAAGTTCGCGCAATGCCGAAGCGTAGGCGCCGAAGCTTGCGGATTGGTCGTTCACTTTGGTTTGCATGTCGGTGAGCGTGCCGGATATTTGGTCGGATTGCGAGCCAATACTGGCAAATGCGGTATCAAGCTGCTTGCTGACCGTATCGTATGAAGCTCCGGCCTGCTGCAGGGCGGTTTCGACGCCACTGGCGGCGCCAGACAATGCGGAATCCAGACTGTTCACTCCGTCGCGGGTTTGCTTCAATGCCTTTTTGGTGGTGTTTGCGGCAGAGCCAGTGGATCCCAGCAATTTGTCGGTCGAATCAATGATGCCGTTGGCCGCCCCTAAGAGGTTGGCATAGGAATCCATTTGTGAAGCCGCGATAGTCAACCTGGAGGACATGGTGGAGATATGGCTGGTGGCATTGTTGACGTACTGCGCCATCTGCGGGCTTTGCGCATAGTTGGACACATTGGAAACCAGATCAAGTGCCACGCTGGCGAGTGTCTTGACGAAGGTCTGGTCAATGGTGGTGGCTACCGTGCTGGCGCCTTGATCGGTGATATGCGGTGCAATTGGGTTGATTTTTTCATTGAGATAGTATTCGATTTTCGCGTGCTTGATGGTTGGCGAGAACACTGTCATCATGTCGGCGCTAAAACTCTTCGGGATGATGAGGGCGGCGTAGTAGGCGCCGGAATTCACGCCGTCGATGGCTTCGTCCTTGTCCACGAACTGCCAGTCGAGGTCATGATTGGCGCGCAGGGTATTGGTGACGGTCTCGCCAACGTTGATGGTGATTGGCATGAGATCGGACTTATATCCCTTGTCGACGTTCGCCACGGCAACTTTGAGTGCCTTGGTGTTGCCGTATGGATCCCAGCTGGCGGCGATGTTGTACCAGGCATACAGCGCCGGTACGATCACCAATCCCATGGCCACGATTACCGCGATTACATTGCGCGTGGATTGGCGCACATCGCGTGCGAAGATCTTCCAGATGAGCTTCATCGTGCACCTCCCTGTGCGGGGTTTGTGTCGGTGATGGTGGACTCCGATGATTTCGATGAATCCGATGAATCAGTGGAGCCCGTTCGCTCGAACGGCGTAAGTTGCTCGGTGACCTCTCCGATATCCGGGTCGGTATCCACAGCGGATTCCGCAGATGCTGCCTCATGCCGACCATGGGAGCGGAAGCGGCGCCATACATAGCCGTTGAGCATCACATCGCGGAATTCGTCGGCGTTCATCGCACTGACGCCCAGTTGCATCGCGTAGCTTTCGCGAGTGTATTCGACCACAATCAGGTATGCGTCGATAAGAATGATTGACAGAATCCACGACGTAAGCATCGCGATTTTTTCCTGTGTGACGAACAGCAGTATGAGGAACACGAACGGAAGAATAGTCAGCAGTGCCAAGCCGGCAACAATCATCATTGGGTATCTGGCGAAGAACCGGTGTGCACGGCGGGTGATGATGGCCTTGAGTTCCTTGCTGTCGGAAACCGTGCGGAACACGGATGCGAGGCTGACCTGTTCGTTGACCATGCTGTTGTGCTCGGTGATCATCAGATCAGTGTCTCCCAAGCGGCGGTCGAACAATGCGTTGAGATTCATGGCATAACGGCGCACCACAAGGCCTACGAACAGCGCTGCTGGCAGATACCAGAACAGGTGCAGCATGTCGAGCCAGTAATGGTTGCTGTATGTGCCGGCAATCGGCCCGCGCATCGCGTTGATGCCGTAGGTGAAAGGCAGCCACGGGTGCAGTTTGCGGAAGAAGTCGGGCATCATTTCGATGGGGTAGAGGCCAGAAGCTCCCGGAATCTGCACAATAACCAGAATCACGGCGATGGCTTTACCGATATGGCGGAATGCCACGGCCAGCGCATAGATGATATTGATATAGATGAACGAGCAGAATATGCCGGCCAAGATGAACAGCAATGGGTGCTCGCACTGGATGCCGAGGACCAAATCGCCCACGGTGGCAATGATGGCCTGCAGAAAACCAATGGTGACCAGAAGCATCCATCGGCCGAGGTAGGCCTGCTTGGCGTTGATCCGGCGTATGCTTTCGCGGTCGACCTCAAGCTTATAGATGGCGATGAGCACGAAGCCGCCTACCCAGAGCGCCAGATTCGTGTAGAACGGGGTGACGGCCGAGCCATAGTTATCGATGGCGTACACGACCTTGGTGGTCAGGGTGACGGGCGAACCCATGAATTCGCCGAATCCCTTATCGTCCAAGTGCATCGTGTCCCTGATCTTCTGGTAGACGGCGGAGCTATCAAGCGTGGCAACATCGGTGCGCACGGTGGATACGTCATCGATGATCTGGTTCAAGGAATCCTGCGCGCTGCCTATGGTGGTTCTGGTCTGGGCGATGGTGCTGGACAGCTGGTCGAAGAGGCCATTGGTCTGGTCAAGAGTGCCTGAGAGCGAGGTCAGCGTGCCGTTTAGCGTGCCGTTTAGCGCGGCGAAACTGTTCAGCGATGAAGTAAGTGACGGCATCACTGTGCCGGTCAGCGAACTCCGTGCGGTGTTCAACGCCGCAATGCCGCCGGTGGCGGTGCCGCTCATGGCACCGGAAAGATTGGTGGTGGCGCTCTTGCCGGAGTCGATGAAACGGGTGGTGTCTTCGTGAAAGGTGTTGATTTTCGCTTGCTGCGTGCTGATGGCGTCATCGATCGCGTTGATGTGATCCCAGATGCGCTTGCCGGTCGGATCAGTGGTGTCTGCACTGATGCCGGCCTTATTCAATGCGTCTTTCAACGTGTCGAGGGAAGTGGCGGTTTTGTCGAGCGGACTGTTCAGGGCGTTGGTAATAGTGTCGACGGAATTTTGTGCAGTGTTGAAGGATTGATTGATGGTACCGGCTGCATTGTTGACGTTCACCGTCAGTCCGGAAAGTTGTGCGGAGCTGGTGTCCAGTGCGCTTACCAGCGAGGCCGCGAATACTTTCGAGCCGTCCTGTGTCTCGGCCAGCAACGCTCCGGATTGCTGGGAGGCTTGCTGCGCTGCGGTGATGCTGCGCTGCAATGAGGCCGTAGTACTGCGGGCGTCGGCCAGAGCTGTGTCTGACTGATCCAATGTGGTGCGTAGATCCGTGAGCGCGTCCTGCACCGTGGCAATGGTGGAGAGCACACTGCCGAGATCGGCGACCACATTGTTTTGCGTGCTATTGGTGGCTTGGTCGAGGTCGTCTCCCGCTTGAGAGATGGCGGCGGCAACGGTGTTGCTCACCGTGGTTACGAATGTGGAGTTGATTTGCTCGTCAATGGTGGTTGCACCGGTATCCGTGATTTTCGGGGCAATGGCGTTCTTTTTCTCGTTGACGTAGTACTTGATCTTCGGTTGTTTGGAGGTGCCGGTCAACGAATCGACCAGGCTGGCGCTGAAGTCTTTTGGCAGCACAATCGCCGCGTAGTAGTCGCCGGTTTGCACGCCCTGTACGGCCTGCTCTTCGTTGCTCACAAACCGCCAGCCGAGTTGGTCGTTATGTTTGAGCTTTATGACCACCTGCTTGCCGGCATTGAGATGGCCAACCAGATCATTGGTGGTGCCGCGGTCCTCATTGGCGACGGCGACTTGCAGGTTGCCGGTGGCGGAATAAGGATCCCAGTTGGCAAGGATGTTGAACCATGCATACAGGGAAGGCAGTACTGCGACACCTAATGTCACCACTGCGGCAACGGGATTGCGGAGAATGCGTTTGCAGTCACGCAGAAATACTTGCCATACCGTGCGCATCCAGCCCCCTCTCGGTCTCTTGTCCTCGGCGCTCCAATCCAGCCATAATGCAGTCTATTCCGGCCGCTCGTGATTTATCGGATAAAGCGCAGCTGCAAGGCGAAAAAACGGCCACCCAGTGTCCGAATGGCGGATGCATGTTCTGGACACTGGGTAGTGCTGGCATTACTTATCCAGCTGGAAACCTTGAGCTGCAGCCTTGTCCAGCAGTGTTTTGCCGCTGACGCCCTGACGGCTCACCGAGGCGATTTGATCGCTGAACGCATCCACGGGCCGATCGGTCTGGCGCAAATCGTAATACTGGTGCACCTTGTTGTCGAAGTCAGGCAATTGCTCGAGCATGCCATCGTCGTCGGCAGGATAGGTGTTGTCAAAGAACTGCATGCTGCGCGGCATGCGGGGCTTCAACGTGGGCTCCTGATCAGGCTTGCCGAGAGCCAGACCCAGCACCGGATAGGTGTATTCCGGCAGGTTGAGCAGATCGATCAGAGCGGGGATGTCATTGAGCAGCGAGCCGAGAATCACGCCGCCGAGACCCAGCGAGTAGGCCGCGGTCTCCATGGCGTGCAGAGCCAGCACGGCGTCGTTCTGGGCCTGAGTGAAGCGATAGCTGTACTTGAGATGGAATTCGTCAGAGGTCGGGTCAATGCCCTTGCGTTGGGCGATATGCGCGTTGCGATGCTCGTCGATGACGAACACGTACAGCAGCGGGGCTGTGGCGATATACGGCTGGTTGCCGATTTCGGCGAGGCGGGCCTTGATTGCCGGATCGCTGACGCGGATGGCGGACCAGTCATTGAGGAACTGGCTGGAAGCGGCGTGCTGTGCGACGGTTTCCAGAGTGGCAGTGGCGTCGTCGTCAATGGGCTCGTCCTTGAACTTGCGGATGGAACGACGATTCAGCAGGGTTTCGATAGTTGCATTGGTAGCCATGACTGTATTGTCGCACGGCTCGTGTGCATAGGGGATGTCGGTTGTCTCACAGTGAAATATGCATAGTGAGACGTTGGTGCCAGCGGTTCAGGCGCTTAACGAGAAGCCTTGCGGTGGCGTCGCTCGACAAACGCTTGAGAGCCCTGATTGGACAACTGCGAAACTATTGCGCCGAATGCCGCTGAGATGGCGGCAAATGCCAAGCTCATGGCCAGGCCTTGCGGTGCGTCGGCAGCCAGTCCTTTGATCACATTGCGGCGCGCGGCGCCCTTGTCCCAGGCTATCTGAAACAGCTTGCCCGCAACCAGACCAGCCAAGGCCGGCACTGCCGACTTGACGAGCTTGTCGCCCAGAGAGTCGGGGTCGTTGAGACGTTGGTTGCGCAAGTCGTCCACCTTCTGATCGATGCGGTGCAGTCCCTCGACAACGCGATCGGCGTCAGAGGCAATACCGGTGCTCGTTTCATCACTCATGACTATCAGTCTAATCGCAAAAGATGGGATGTTCGGTGGAGTTGCCAAGCTGTGCAGACTAGAGTGGAGGCATGAGCGAACAACACATGGACGGCACTGTGGCTGTTGATGCATCTTGCGGCAAGGCGGGGTTCTTGGTATTGCTGCGACATGGTCAAACTTTTTGGAGTGAATCCGGGCAGCATACCGGGCGAACGAACATCCCTCTGACTGAGGTAGGCAGGCAGCAGGCTATGGATGCTGGGGCGCGATTGCGCGAGGCCTTCCCCGAAGGTTTTGACCCTGAGTGTGTGTTCTCCAGCCCGTTGAAACGCGCATGCCAGACCGCGGAACTCGCAGGTTTTGCACAGCATGGCATACTCGACGGCATCGCCGAGTGGGATTATGGCCGTGCTGAAGGGCGTACCCGTCAACAGGTGAGCGAAGCCAGTGGGTTCTCTTGGGATGTGTGGCGTGACGGCCCGCGCTCGCTAACCCCCACGCTGGAGGGCGATTGGGTGGATACTTTGCCGGATGGTGAGCAGGTCAATGTGCATTCCGGAGCTGGAGAAACACTGGACGAGGTCGCGGCGCGGGCCAGGACTGCCATCGAAGAAGTGACGCCGTTGCTGCAGTCGGGGCGGAACGTGCTATTGGTTGCGCATGCCCATATTCTGCGTATCCTGACCTCGCAATGGCTGAACGTGGATCCGCAATTCGCGCGTCTGCTGCGATTGGATACTGCGCATTACTCGGTGCTGAGCGTGTATAAGGGCGATAACGTCATCGAACGGTGGAATGCCTGAGCTGAGCCGTAGCGGGCAGGCTTGACGTTTTGACGTTTCTTTGGCGCAAATGCAGTGACTGCGTTCTGTTTTGAGCCGTGAGCGGACGGGGCGTGTGCGTCATCACCTCTGCAAACGATAGCTTCGGCGTGTTGCGCAACGGGGTAAATGGCCGCGCATGAGGTATGGATTTTGCATGTTAGCGCTCTCATTGTTGCCAACGCTTGCATTGCTGCCGCCGGCGGAAACCGACTGATTTATCGGGAAATTGGTCAACTGCACATGCTTCTGTAGCACTTTTTGGCGCGCCGACAATGCCATCGTTTGCAAAAAAGCGCGAACCGTTGCACAATAGGTCATGTCGATAGTCGTGAGGGTGCTGCTAACGGCACTCTGGCCGACCGGAGATCGGGCGGGTCGACGATGAAAGAGAAAGGTTCGATGATGAATCGTACAGTGAAGTCAGCGGTCGCAGTGGCGGCCATCGCTGCAATGTCCCTCGGAACCCTTGCCGCTTGTGGAAGCTCCACTTCCGGCGACGACTCCAAGGGCAAGGTCTATTACCTGAACTTTAAGCCGGAGGCGGCTGATCAGTGGGCCGCCTTGGCCAAGGAATACACCAAGGAGAAGGGCGTTGAGGTCAAGGTCCAGACCGCGGCATCCGGCACCTATGAGCAGACCCTGAAGTCTGAGATTGCCAAGACCGAGGCCCCGACCCTGTTCCAGGTGAACGGCCCGGTCGGTTACCAGAACTGGAAGAAGTACACCGCCGACATGTCCAAAACGGATGTGTACAAGGAGCTCACCAACCAGGATGTGGCTCTCAAGGATGGCGACAAGGTTGTCGGTGTGCCGTACGTGATGGAAACCTACGGCCTGATCTACAACAAGGACATCCTCAACAAGTACTTCGCCCTCGACGGAGCCAAGGCCACTTCCATGGACGAAATCGATAATTTCGATACCCTGAAGGCAGTTGCCGACGACATGCAGTCCCGCAAGGACGAGCTCGGCATCAAGGGTGCATTCACCTCCGCCGGCTTTGACTCCAGCTCTGACTGGCGTTTCAAGACCCACTTGGCCAACCTGCCGCTTTACTACGAGTTCAAGGATGACAACGTCACCGAGCAGCCGGCCAAGATCAAGGGCACCTACCTGCCGAACTACAAGAAGATCTTCGACCTGTACATCACTGATTCCACCACTGAGCCCACTCAGCTCAGCGCCAAGACCGGCGATGACGCCAACTCCGAGTTCGCGCTCGGCGAGGCCGCCTTCTACCAGAACGGTACTTGGGCTTGGACCGACCTGCAGAAGGCCGGCATGAAGGCCGAATCCGTGGGTATGATGCCGATTTACATCGGTGTCAAGGGCGAGGAGAAGCAGGGTCTGGCCACCGGTTCCGAGAACTACTGGTGCATCAACGACAAGGCTTCTGATGCCGACAAGAAGGCCACCGAGGACTTCCTGTCCTGGGTGATTACCTCCGACGCCGGCAAGAAGGCCCTTTCTCAGGACATGGGCTTCACCACGCCGTTCAAGACCTTCGATGACGTCAAGAGCGACAACCCGCTGACCGAGGCCGCTGTTGAGGATCAGAAGTCCGGTAAAACCCAGGTCTCTTGGAACTTCACCATGATGCCGTCCGAAGAGTGGAAGAACAAGATCGGTCAGGCCCTGCTCGAGTACGCTCAGGGCACCGGCAACTGGGACGCCGTCAAGGCCACCTTTGTGGACGGCTGGGCTTCCGAGTACGAGGCGTCCCACTGATTCCAGTCGGCATCAGTGATCAACCTCGATAACTGAATCTGCGGCGCCCTACCCAATTTCCTTCTCCGGGGCGCCGCGCTTACCTCCCTACTCCACCTTGTGTGTCTCCTTTCCTATATCACTGAAGGCCACCGTCCGTTTGGGCGGTGGCCTTCAGTGTTGCTTGGCGTTTGGTTGCTGGCCGGCTGTTGTGCTAGCGGGTTCTGGCTAGCGGATCTTGGCGGTAGAGGAACGAACCACAAGGTGAGCTGGCGCCACGACGTACGGTTCGTCGACGGGCTTTTCCTCGATGAGGTCGAGCGTCATGTGCGCGGCTTTGCGGGCCATGCCTACTGGATTCTGGCGAATCGTGGTCAGGCCGATGTCGTCGGTGTAGAAGCTGTCGTCATAGCCGATAAGCGATACATCGCCCGGCACGGAGAGACCGTTGCGCTCCAGCTGGAACATGAGCGGCAGAGCAATGCCGTCTTCCTGGCAGGCGATGGCAGTGGGCAGCTTAGGCAGACTCATCAGTTGGGTGACCACATCGCTGATTTGGTAACGGCCGGCATCATCCACCTTGCAGACGATGACCTGCGGTTCGATGCCCTCGTTGCGGCAGCATTCCGTGAAGGCGCCGAATCGGTTTTGCACGGAGAAGTTGAGCGACACATCGCGGTCGGTGCTGATATATGCAATATCGCGGTGGCCAAGGTTGATCAGATGGCGAGCCGCTAGCGTGGAGCCCTGTACATCGTTGATGTTGACGGCGGCGGTGAACCCACGCACTTCAGGATCGACCGAGTTGATGCCGATGATCGGCACATCCGCCGAGGCCAGCTGAGTGATTTCGTTATTGTCGATGTCGAAAGACACCACGATAACGGCATCCGCGTTGCGGCGTACTGGCAGCATTTCAAAGAATTCGCGGCGTTCCTCGATGCTGGAGATTTGGAATACCGAAATATCGTATCCCGCAGCATGCAGCACTTCGTTGAGCCCCTCAATTACTGAAGCGGTGAACCATAGGCGAATGTGACCACTCATCAGTACCGCGATGCGCAGTGATCGGCCTGATTTCAAGGCCGCTGCCGAACGGAACAGGGAAAAATTGAGTTCGTCGGCGATGGCAAGCACGCGCTCGCGGGTTTTAGTCGAGACCAGATCCGGTCTGGTGAACGAGCGTGACACAGTGGAAATGGATACGCCGGCCTTCTGGGCGACATCTTGGATACTTGTGGTCATAACAGCCCCTTTGCCTTGCAAAACGCGAAGCGGACACAACTGGCTCCAGTGTACATGGTGATTGGGCAATTTGCACAATGACAACGATTGTATTACAAACGTTTGCAGATAGTCTATTATTATGCAGAAACGTTGGAATTTAGCTATTTTGTGAAGTGAAAGATAATTGCTCTGATGAGATGTAGTTGCATGTAGAAACGCTGTAAATGACAACGTTTGACATATGGTTGTCGAGTGTTTACCATGAAGCTTAGGCTTGATTGGCGGGATTCGCGAACGTGTGTTCTGCTTGACGGGCTGGAATTGAGTTGAACTCCGCGCTCGGCGCACGATGCAGTGCAGTGTTGCGGACTCAAGGAGGAGGAAAGTCATGATCAGCATGGCGGGCAAGGCAATACGCCGGTGGTGGGCGCTGTTTGCGCTACCCACGTTTGCCGCATTCATCATCGGGTTTTTGGTGCCCTTCATCATGGGCGTCTACTTGAGCTTCTGCGAATTCACCACCGTCACCGATGGCGAATGGATAGGGCTCAAGAACTACACCAAGGCGCTGAAGGACAAGGAATTCCTGCACGCATTGGGTTTCTCCACTGCATTCACCATCGTGACCACCATCGTGATCAACGTGATCGCTTTCGCCATCGCCTATATGCTGACCAAGGCGATCAAGGGCTCCACGCTGTTCCGCTCGGTGTTCTTTATGCCGAACCTGATCGGCGGCATTATCTTGGGCTACATCTGGCTGCTGCTGCTGAACGGCGTGCTGGCCCACTGGGGCCGCGCCTTGACCTATAAGGCATCCTACGGATTCTGGGGTTTGGTCATTCTGGTGTGCTGGCAGCAAATCGGTTACATGATGATCATCTATATCGCCGGCTTGCAGGCGCTGCCCACCGATGTGCTGGAGGCGGCGGCCGTGGATGGTGCCAATGGACGGCAGACCATGTTCCGTATCATCATTCCGTTGATGATGCCGTCCATCACGGTCTGCTCCTTCCTGACCGTGACCAACGGTTTCAAGCTGTACGATCAGAACCTCGCATTGACTAATGGTGCGCCGAGCAATATGTCTGAAGGCCTGGCGCTGAACATCACCCGCACCTTCTACGGCCGTATGGGCTGGGAGGGCGTCGGCCAGGCGAAGGCCGTGCTGTTCTTCATTCTGGTTGCGGTAATCGCCCTTATTCAGAACAAGCTCACCACGAGCAAGGAGGTGGCAGCCTGATGAACGAGAACAAGCCTGTGAAGCACGGCGCGTTGTGGACTGTCCTGTTCGCCGTCGTCTCTCTATTCTGGATCTTCCCGATTGTTCTGGTGTTGATCAACTCCTTCAAACAAAAGGCGTACATCTCCAAGAATGCGTTCTCTTTGCCGGCGGGCAAGGCGTTCGTGGGATTCGAAAACTATGTGCGCGGTGTTGAGACTACGCAGTTCTTCGCCTCGTTCGGTTGGACGCTGCTGATCACGGTTGGCTCGGTAATCCTGATTCTGGTGTGTACTTCGATGTGCGCGTGGTGGATCGTGCGCGTGAACAACTGGGCGGCCAAGCTTCTCTACACTCTATTCCTGTTCAACATGATTGTGCCGTTCCAGATGGTGATGTTCACCCTCTCCAAGATTGCTGACATGCTGAAGCTCAATACCCCATGGGGTCTGTGCATTGTGTACCTCGGATTCGGCGCCGGTCTGGCCGTGTTCATCTTCACCGGTGTGATCAAGGGCATTCCGGCCGAGCTTGAGGAATCCGCCATGATTGATGGCGCTTCCGTTCCGCGTATCTTCTTCCAGATTGTGGTGCCGATTATGAAGCCGTCGATTGTTTCGGTGGCCATCCTCGAAGCCATGTGGATCTGGAACGACTACCTGCTGCCATACCTGACGCTCGACCTAGGTAAGTACAAGACCATTTCGGTGGCTGTGCAGTATCTCAAGGGCGGTTACGGTTCTGTGGATATGGGAGCCATGATGGCCTGCCTGGTTCTGGCAATCATCCCCATCATCGTCTTCTACCTGGTATGCCAGAAGTATATTGTGAGTGGAGTTATGGCGGGCGCAGTGAAAGGCTGAATCCCAACAATCTGGCTCCCCTCTTTGAGGGGAGCTGCCATCGTAGATGACTGAGGGGAGCCTTGATGAAGCGCAGGTTACTCCCCTCAGTTGGCTTCCGCCGACAGCTCCCCTCAGGGAGGGGAGCCGAGCGGCACAAGGAGTGAACTGATGAACTGGCTGGCACCGGATTCGAAATTCATGCGCGCGTGGAGCAATCTCATCGATGGCGTATGGGTCAATATTCTGATGCTGGTCACATCCATTCCGATTATCACCATCGGTGCGGCTCTGACTGCCGGCCATGATGCTTGCCGTCGCTCCATCGAGGGAGAGGGCAAAGGCGTCACAGCCAACTACTTCCGCTCATTCAAGGCTAATTTCGTCAAGGCCACATTGCTGTGGCTGCCGTTCCTGGTGGTGCTGATCGCTTTGGCCTGGTCGTGGATTGTGCTGCAATTCACCCCGCTGCTCATCATCAAGTTCGCGCTTACCATCATCTGGCTCATCGGCTTTGAGTGGGTATTCGCGTTGCAGGCCCGGTTTGAGAACACCGTGGCCGGTACCCTGAAGAACGCCTTTATTTTCGGTATTTCCCATATCGCGATGACCGCGGCGCTTGTCGTCGTGGACGCTGTGTTCGTGGCGTTGCTGGTGGGTAGTTGGTTCTATATGCCTGGAGGCTTGTTCCTGTTGGTGATCCTCGGCTACGGCACCATGCTGATGCTCCACATCCCCGTTACCGAGCGCGTCTTCAAGCCGTATCTTCAACAATAAGAAAAGGCCGCTGCGGAGGAACAGCGGCCTTTTCTTATTGCCATAGGGCGATTATTTCTTTGCCTGAGTGATTTGGTATGCCACGAAGAGGATGGCCAGCCAGATTACGCCGGCGATAACAGCGATGCGGTAGCTGGCGGAGAAGCACATCAACACCACAACCAGTGCCAGGAATACCAGCACCACCCATGGGGTCACCTTGGCAAACGGCAGCTTGAAGTGAATCGCGTCGAGCGCCTCCTGCCCGGACTTGCCGGCCAGGTTGGAGTCTTCCGGAGCGCCACCGGCTTCCACCACCTTGCGGAACTTCATCTCGGTGAACATAATCATCGTCCAATTGATAATGCCGGCGATGGTGGCAATCGACATCAGATAATTGAACGCGAACTCAGGCCACACGAACACCACAACCACGGCGATGGCGGTAATCACGGCGGAAGTCAGCACGCCGGCCACCGGTACGCCCTTGGAGTTGAGCTTGCCGAGGTATGCGGGGGCGTTACCCTGCTTGGCCAGCGAGTACAGCATGCGTGAGTTGGCGTACAGGCCGGAGTTGTAGACGCTCATCACGGCGGTCAGGCACACGAAGTTGAGGATTCCGGCGGCCGCGTGAATGCCCACGGAGTCGAAGATCTGCACGAACGGGCTGGATTTGCCGTCGATGGTGTTCCACGGCACCACAGCCATGATCACGCCCAAAGCGCCGATGTAGAACACGAGGATTCGCCAGATGATGTCGTTGGTGGCACGCGGAATCGTGGTCCTCGGATCTTCGGTTTCGCCGGCGGTGATGCCGATGAGTTCGGTGCCGCCGAAGCTGAACATCACCACGACCAGTGCCATCAGCAGGCCGGTCCACCCATTATCAGTGTGGCCCATGAGTCCGTTCGGGAAGAAACCACCGCCCACGGTGAACCAGTTGGCGAAGCTTGCCTTGATGCCGGAGGCGGTAGGCAGGGCAAAGATGATGACTGCGAGGCCACCGATAATCATGGCGATTACGGCCACGATCTTGATAATGGCAAACCAGAACTCGAACTCGCCAAATTTGGAGACGCCCAGCAGGTTTGCAGCGGTGATGAGCACCAGGAACACGGCTGCGGAGACCCACGTCGGGATTGCCGGGAACCAGTAGTTCACAAAGCTGCCAACTACGGCCAGTTCCACCATTGAAACGAGAATGTAGTTGAACCAGTAGTTCCAGCCGGAGATGAAGCCGGCGCGCTTGGACCAGTAGCGGGTGGCATAGTAGCTGAATGCGCCCGCCTTAGGGTCCTCGACGGACATTTCGCTCAGTGCACGCACAATCATGAAGATTGCGAAGCCGCCGATGAGGTAGGCCAGCAGAATCGATGGGCCGGCTAGGGCGATGGATTCGCTGGAACCGTAAAACAGGCCGGTGCCGATGGCGCCGCCGAGGGCGATTAGCTGGATATGGCGATTTTTCAATGATTTGCGCAGGGTCGCGGGTACCGGCACATCGTCGGTTTCGCGCGGCTTCTTAGGCGCGTCAGTAGTGCTCATGTTGTTCTTCTCTCGTAAGCCGCGGGCGGCGGTGTAGTCCGTCAGCGATTATGCTCAACGATGGTATTGTATGCCGATTGGTTCCACAAGACCGTGCGGAGACCATGCTGAGTTGGCATCAGCGGGGCGATTCTTCGGTTGGTTGGGGGATTTGCCCCGTTGAGGGTCCGTGGACGGGGTGGTTCTTCGATTGGTTGGGGGATTTGCTTCGCTGACGGGCTCTCAGTGGGGCAAAACCGCGATTTGTTCGAACATTTGCTTCGCTGAGGGGCCGTGAACGGGATGTTTTTTCGGTTGAGTGGGTGGGTGCTTCGCTGAGGGAGCATTGCGCAGCTTTGGGCAGTTACGTAGTGGGAGTGGGGCTCTTACTCCCATTGGATTCTGTGAGTGGCTAAAAGCATTGTTTTACAATGGATACTACGACGGGATTTTGGTGGCTGCGATTGCAGGCCATACGCGGCGAAATCGCTGGAGGTGCTCGATGGCGTATATCGAATTTGACAAGGTGGTCAAGGAATACCCGTCTGGCGGCACGTCGATTCGCGCGCTTGATGAGGCAAGTTTCACCGCCGATCAGGGCGAGCTGACAGTGATTCTTGGGCAATCCGGTGCCGGTAAAACCACGGCATTGAATATTTTGGGCGGTATGGATACCGCGACTTCCGGCCGTGTGGTGGTTGGCGAGCGTGATATCACGGGCTTGCGGAAGCGAGACTTGATTACGTATCGCCGCAACGACGTCGGCTTTGTATTCCAGTTCTATAACTTGGTGCCAAATCTCACCGCCCTGGAGAACGTGGAACTCGCCTCGCAGATTTGTCCCGACCATTTCGACCCGGCTGAAACGCTGCGCAAAGTCGGACTGGGGGAGCGCATGAATAACTTCCCGGGCCAGCTGTCCGGCGGCGAGCAGCAGCGCGTCTCCATCGCCCGCGCAATCGCCAAGAAGCCGAAGCTGCTGTTGTGCGATGAGCCGACCGGCGCCCTTGATTACGAGACCGGCAAGGAAGTGTTGCAGCTATTGCAGGATATCTGCCGCGACGAGGGAATGACCGTGATGATCATCACCCATAATTCCGCGCTCGCGCCGATGGCTCACAAGGTGATTCACTTCCGTTCCGGAACCGTGACCAGCGAGGAAATCAATACTGCGCCGCAGCCCATCGCAGACATCGAGTGGTAGGCGGTTCTTATGGCAACGGCAAGGCATTCTCATACCGGCTTCCCGGGTGGCCGACCTGTGAAACATCTCGTGAAACAGAGAAGCCAATCTGTGAAACGTCCCGTGAAACAATCTGAATCCGATGATCGCGGATCCAGCGTCTCCGCCGTGTTTGTCAAAGATGCCTTGCGTTGTTGGCTGCGCAGCTGGAAACGATTCGTGTCTATCGCCGTCATCACCCTACTCGGTGTGGCCGTGCTGACCGGCATCTACGCCGGTTGCCGTGATGCCTTTCTGGCTGCAAGCCGCTTTTACGGTCAGCAAGGACTGCACGATGTGCAGGTGCTGTCCACCTACGGTTTGACCAGTGACGATGCGGCGGCGCTGCGTCGCGTCGAAGGCGTGGAAACCGTGCAGCCGGAGCGCTCGCAGACGGTGACCGCTACGGTGAAAGGCACGAAGAAGACCGTCACCATGCAGGAAATCGGTACCGAAGGTTTGGATCAGCCGTATCTGCAGCAAGGGGATATGCCGAGCAAGGCCGGCGAAGTGGCGGTTACGCAGCAATTCCTCAACGACAGCGGGCTTGAGATTGGCGATGACCTCACTGTGACGCCGCGGTCCGCATCCTCAACCGTTCTGGTGGGCGCAGAGGATAAGAGCAACCGCGGCTCCAGTAAAAGCTCTGATGGAGATACGGGCACCGTGGGTGCTGCGGAAGACGCCACCACGAGCAACAACGAAAAAGAGCAGTCCCCGCAGTTCCCCACCGAACTCACCATTACCGCAGTAGTGCTTGACCCAAGCGACCTCAACAATCCAGCCGGCTATTCCGGCATGACCGCGTTCCGGTCCACCTCGTCCGAGGATTATGTGTTCTTTGCGCCCAGTGATGGCGTGACCGGCAATGTATACACGGCAATATCCATTGCGGTCGCAGGCGCGTCCCAATATGACACGTTCTCCGATGACTACGATGCCGCAATCAAAACCGTGGCTGACCGCATCGAGAGTCAGATACAAACCCAGCGGCAGAAAGCCCGCCGCCAACAAATCGTCACAAGCGCTCAGAACACGCTCGATGCAGCCAAGGCTGATGCGCTCAAGCAGCTTGACGAAGGCCAGCAGCAGATCGACAGTAATCGTGCTGAGCTGGAGGCCAACGAGACGAAGCTCGCAGAGAGCCGAACGCAACTCGAACAGAACAAAGCCTCCATCACTGACGGCGAGCGGCAAATAGCCGAAGGCCGCGCGCAAATAGCTTCCGCGCGTCAGCAGATTGCACAAGGTCGGCAGCAGATAGCCGATGCACGCGCACAGCTCGAGTCCGGCAAAGCCCAACTCACCAGCGCCAGGCAACAACTCGATGCCGCGCAGGCTGAGCTGACCGCCAACCGGAGCAAGGTCGAACAAGGCATTGCGCAAATCGACCAAGGTGTGGCACAACTTGACCAGATGCTGCAGCTTATCCAGCAAGCCGATGATCTGCTATCCCAGCTCGATCCGAATATCGATATCGATTCATCCACATGGCAGACTGTGAAACAGCTGCTCACCAGTCTGGGAATCACTGTGCCCGACGTGCCGTCCATCAGTTCGCTGAGACAACAGTTAGATGCCAAACAGAATGAACTGCAATCGCAGCGCAGCGACGCGATCAAGAAAAAAACCGAACTGCAGCAAACCTTGGATGGCACGATTGCCCCCGCGCAGAACACCTTGGACCAGCAGAATGCGCAGTTAACGGCCAAAGAACAGGAAGCTGCAGCCGGAGAAGCGGAGCTCAACGCCAAGTTAGCCGAGCTCGAATCGAATGCCGCACAACTGGAAACGCGGTCGGCGCAGCTTGAAGCGCAGGCCGCGCAACTGGCCGGCGGCAAACAGCAGCTTGAAGAGGGTGAAAAGCAGCTGAAAGACGGAGAACAGCAGCTTGAGGACGGCAAACAGCAGCTGGAGGATGCCCAACAAGAGCTGGATGAGAAACGCAGCGAGGCGGAGAGCGAGTTCGCCAAACAGCAGCGCTGTATCGACGACGTGGCCAACGCGCGCTGGTACGTGCAGACGCGTTCCTCAATCGATGGATTCAGTTCGCTCAAGTCAGACGTCAGCTCCATCGAGTCCATAGGCCGCGCATTCCCGGTGGTGTTCTTGCTGGTCGCCGTGCTGATGAGCTTGACCACCATGACCCGCATGGTCGAAGAAGATCGCGGACTTATCGGCACGTATCTGGGTCTTGGCTATGGCGGCATGGTCGTTTCTCTGCGATACTTGCTGTTCGCGTTGCTCGCTTGCCTAGTCGGTGGTGGCATAGGCCTGCTGGTCGGGTTCCTTGGTATCCCGGCATTCCTACTGATTGTGATTAAAGGGCTGTATATATTGCCGGACGTGCGGCTTGAATACGACTGGGGGTACGGCACCGCCGGCATCCTATTGTTCGTGGTTGGTGTGGGTGTGGCCACCGCACTTGCCTGTCGTAGCGAAATTCGGCACACACCTGCCGCGCTGATGCGACCGAAAGCGCCAAAGGCCGGCGCCCGTATTCTGCTGGAACGTATCAGGCCGGTATGGAACAGGCTGAGCTTCTTGGGCAAGGTCACCGCACGCAATATCTTCCGGTTCAAGTCGCGCCTGTTGATGACCGTGGGTGGTGTGGCCGGCTGCACTGCACTGATTATCTGCGGATTTGCGATTAACGACACCGTGGACACCATCGGCGTCAAACAGTATGGGCAGATCTATCAATACGACTTGATGGTGGTGTCGAATGACGATGATGCGGCCGTGATGCGCAAGCAGGTCAAAAAGGATGGACGGACCACCGAAACGTTGAACTTGCGCGTGGATAGTGCGGAGATGAGCAATGCTGCTCAAGAAAGCGAAACCATCCAGTTGATGGCGGTACCCAATAATTCGCTGAACAAATTGAACGATATGGTCACCTTGGAAGAGGCCGGCGATGAGGGATGGTTTGGACTGCCTAACTTCTTCGGCGCATCAGGGGGCGGCACTGTGACGCTGGATGACAGTGGTGTGATTGTGGCGCAATCCGCTGCCAATTCGTTGGGCGTGCACGCTGGCGATACCGTTACCGTGAGCAACGGCGGTAGCAGCCGCGCTAAGATAAAGGTCGCCGCGGTGGTGCGCAGCCTCATCGGATCTGATGTGTACATCAGTGAGCGGCTGTACGACCAGAAATTTGCGGCACATGACATTGACTCATCTGCCTCGGATGGTGAGTCTTCCACTCTGACTTGGAACGCGATGCTTGCCAAACTGAAGGGTCCCGATGGGGAACAGGCCGAGTATGCGGATCGGCTGGGTGAGGAATCATCGGTGGTGAAGGCCGTGAGTTGTGCGCATCTGGAGGCTACGTTCAAATTCGATTTGATGGCCGCCGTAGTGGCGCTGATTGTGGGGCTTGCCGGCGGATTGGCGTTGGTGGTGCTGTTTACGCTGGCCAACACGAACGTATCCGAGCGCGTACGCGAGATGGCCACGCTTAAGGTGCTGGGCTTCTATGACCGTGAAGTGCACAACTACGTGAATCGCGAGATGATGATTCTGACCGGCATGGGAGTGGTGGTCGGATTGCCGCTCGGTCGCTGGATTGGCGGGCTTCTGACGGCTGCGCTGAATATGCCGTCACTGTACTTTGAAGTGGAAGTGCATTGGTACAGCTATGCGATTGCTGTGGCGGTCACGTTGGCATTCGCGCTGCTGGTGCAGCTGTTCACCAACCCAGTGCTTGACCGGATTGAGCCGGTCAGTTCGCTCAAGTCCGTGGAATGACCTTGCTTGAGCCCCCTCTGATGAGGGGCTGTCAGCGAAGCTGACTGGGGGGAGAGAAGACAAGATGGAGAAAGTTCAATTTCTTGGTGATGAATTGAACTTTTTGGCCTAATGTTCGCGGTATCATCACGTGCGTTCGTGAGCTGGGTGATTTTCGCGACATCTATCGGTGATACAGTTTGAACTTGCATTGAACGAGTGCCGTAGTCGGCGTGAACAGGGCCGGGCGGCAGAGAAGAGAAATGAAATCAGTATGGCCGATACGAATGCGAACGGTAACGCGCAGCAGTCCGGGAGCAAGCTCAAGTCCGTCGAGAGCCTTGATCAGACCAATGCGATGGAACGAGGCCTCAGCAACCGCCATGTACAGTTCATCGCCATCGGCGGCACTATCGGCACCGGCCTGTTCCTGGGCTCCGGCAAATCGATCTCGCTGACCGGCCCCTCGATCGTCTTCGTGTATATCCTGGTCGGCGTCATCATGTTCTTCCTGATGCGCGCCATCGGCGAGATGATGTACCGCGACCCCAGCCAGCACACCTTCATCAATTTCATCACCCGCTACCTGGGCAACGGATGGGGGCATTTCGCCGGCTGGACGTATTGGGCCGCGCTCGTGCTGCTGGGCATGACCGAGATCACGGCCGTCTCCACGTACTTCATCACCTTCTTCGACACGTTCGGCATCGACCTGACCCATTGGAAATGGCTGATCGAGCTGTGTTTCCTGGTGTCGCTGGTGTCCGTCAACCTGATCGCCGTCAAGGTGTTCGGCGAGGTGGAGTTCTGGTTCTCGATGATCAAGATCACGCTGATCGGCGCGATGATCGTCACCGCCGTGGTCATGATCGTGATCGGCTACCAGTACCCGGCCGCGCGGATTCATGGCGTGGATCATGTGAGCCCGGCGGGCCACGCCGGACTCGACAACCTGTTCGCCGGCTTCTCGTTCGCCCCGAACGGCTGGATGGCCTTCCTCATGAGCTTCCAGATGGTGTTCTTCGCCTATGAGCTGCTCGAGTTCGTGGGCGTCACCGTCTCCGAGACCAAGAATCCTCGTGAGGTGCTGCCCAAAGCCGTCAACGAGATCATCGTGCGTGTGCTCATCTTCTACGTGGGCGCGCTCGTGGCCATCATGTGCATCGTGCCGTGGACCTCGTTCAAGCCGAACGAGGACGGCTCCTTCGCCTCCCCGTTCATCATGGTGTTCCAGTACGCCGGGCTGAACTGGGCGTCCGCCCTGGTGTTCTTCGTGGTGATCACCGCCGCGTCCTCGTCGCTCAATTCGCTGTTGTATTCCGCCGGTCGTCACCTGTACCAGCTGGCCGAAGAGTCGCCGAGCCCGATGCTCAATAAGATCGGTCAGGTTTCCGATCGCAAAGTGCCGGCGCGCGCAATTCTGGTGTCTGCAGTGCTGATTCTGCTCTCGCCGATTGTTAACGCCATTCCAGGTGTTTCCGGTGCATTCGTGCTGTTCTCGTCTGCCAGTTCCGCGGTGTTCCTATTTATTTACATTCTGACGCTGGTGGCACACCGGAAGTACCGTCGTTCGGACGACTTCATCCCGGACGGTTTCGTGATGCCTGTATGGAAGGTGCTGAACACAGTGGCGATTGCGTTCTTCGTGTTTATTTATCTGACGCTGTTCTTGGCGGACGATACGCGCAATTCCGCGATTGCCGGCTTGGTGTGGTTGATTGGCTTCGGTGGCTTCTCGCTGTTGCGCGAGCGTTACCGCAGTCGTGATTTGAAGGCCGCGCTAGAGCATAAGGAGTAGGTTTTTGGCTCCCCCTCCCTGAGGGGAGCTGGATTGCGTAGCGAGACTGAGGGGAGTCGCGGTGGCACCGGGACTCCCCTCAGTCGTCTAACGAAGACAGCTCCCCTCTTCAGAAGGCGCCAAGCAAATGCTGAAATCAGTACTGATATTCCTTTGGTGTCTTCTCTCCGGCCGTGACCGCAAACGGCAAATGGTTGCGCTTGGATGGGATTGGGCAGGTGCAGAACAGGCTGAACGCGCACGGGTAGTTGAACGCATAGTTGAAGTCAATATGGTCCAGCGTGAGGATATCCGCGGCCGTCAATTCGTAAATGCGGCCGATGCCGGCGGTCTCGGTGCCGCTCGTCTCGTCGGAGAAGAATATGTAGGCGTCCCGACGTGGTCTATTTCACGCGTGATCTGGAGTAGACGATATCGATATACAGGTATTCGGCCGAAGGGGGTGGCGCCGCAATGGATGGTTCAGTTGTGGCGCTATTTCCCCTTTAGTCGTCTAACAACGGCTCAGCCTTAGAGAAGGGCGTCGCGCATGGGTCAGCTATGCGACGGACGACCGCTGCCAGGGTAGCGCAATGCCCCGTGCACTAGTGCCGATGTGAAATGCATGCTGCACATGCCCGCTTCCCCAGCCTCATGCGTGCATCCAGCAATGCTGCATAGATTCATTCCTCGAATCATGATTCCCGCCCCCCTCGGTGGTCTGGCTTCCGTGCCAGCTCTTTCTTGACTCCATATGTAGCCCGGAATCGTTGCAATGTATAGGTGCTGTGTATTGATTCGTTTTTTACAGGTGCTCTATCGTTTTTGTGGTCTCGTGAACAGCTGGGACGACGGATCTGTCTAGATTACTCTCAATGGTGAATTGTTTACGGTGTGAGATATTCTTTGGGATGTTTGCGGTGCACTGCCGCATGGTGCGTGAAATGGATGGTGCTTCGATATGGGATTCGAGCAGGAAGCGGTCGGCGAGCTGTATGCCAGCGTATGGGGCAATCGTTCGAAAATGCAGAGGGAATTCACGCGCGGCGCCCATGGAGAGCAGTTCGTGCTTCGGGAGTTGTCCTTCAAGGGCACCCAGACGCCGTCGCAGTTGGCGACTGCGCTTCAAGCCAGCTCAGGCCGTATCTCCACCGTGCTGTCATCATTGGAAAAGAAGGGCTGGATTACGCGCGACATTGATTCTAATGATCGGCGCATCATCCGCGTGAGCCTTACTGATTCCGGGCGTGAGGAGTCTCGTCGAATGATTGATGAGATGCGTTCCGCAATCTGCTGGATCTTCTCGCAGATGGGGGAGCGTCGCACGCGCGAATTCGTTGATTTGCTTTCGGAATTCACCACGTACATGTCGATTTGCCATCCCGGCCAGCCGCGTCCTACTCCTGAGCAAGTGCGGGGGGCGTTTGCCGAGCGGGATAAGCGCGTGGCGGAGCACATGGCGGCCAAACATGCTGAGGGCTGATCGGCAAGCATGATTGATGATGCTCGCAGCGAACATGCAGAATTGCGCGTAATATCTTACGGTGTAAGTAATCAAATAATGAAAACTATTAAGACATCGTGAATCAATAAGTATCGATAACTCAATCAATCCACAAATCAAATAGTTAATAACCCAATAACCAACCAACACAAGGGGAAACCAATGTTTCGCATCATGAAATACCTCTCCAAAGCGGAGATCGGTCAGATGCTTATCGCCTTAGTGTCCATCGTCGGGCAAATCTGGTTCGACCTCGAACTGCCCGATTATATGTCAGACATCACCACCCTGGTCGAGACGCCGGGCAGCGCAATGGCGGACATCTGGGTCGCCGGCGGCAAGATGCTGCTGGTCTCGCTCGGCTCGGTCTGCTGCGCCATCATCACCGGCTATATCGCGGCGCGCGTGGCCTCCAGCTTCGGCCAGCGCCTACGCTCGCTCGAATTTCGTAAGGTCGAATCCTTCGGCCCGGCCGAAATGAGCAAGTTCTCCACGGCCAGCCTCATCACCCGCTCCACCAACGACATCACGCAAATCCAGATGTTCATCACCATGGGTCTGCAGCTCATTGTCAAGTCGCCGATCATGGCCGTGTGGGCTGTCTGCAAGATTGCCGGCGAGGGCTTCGAATGGACGGTCGCCACGGCCATAGCGGTCGTGATTCTGCTGGTCGCTGTCGTAATCCTCATGGCACTGGTCATGCCGAAGTTCAAGGCCATGCAGAGGCTCACCGATAACATCAACCTCGTGGCCCGCGAGAATCTCACTGGTCTGCGGGTGGTGCGCGCCTACAACGCCGAGGACTACCAGGAGTCCAAATTCACCAAGGCCAACAAGGATCTGACCGATACGCAGCTGTTCACCAACCGCACCATGGCCATCATGATGCCGCTGATGAACACGGTGATGAACGGCCTTATGCTCGCCGTCTACTGGATTGGCGCCTACCTGATCGAGGCCGCCGAGCTTACCGACAAGCTCACCGTGTTCTCCAACATGGTGGTGTTCTCCAGCTACTCCGTGCAGGTGATTATGAGCTTCCTGCTGATGAGCATGGTATTCGTGCTTTGGCCGCGCGCCGACGTGTCCGCACAGCGCGTGATGGAAGTGTTGAACACCGAGCCGATTGTGAAAAACGGCACCAAGCGCGCGGCCGACATCGCAAAGACCGGGCAGACCGGCACCGTGGAATTCAAGAACGTGAGCTTCACCTACCCGGATTCGCGCGAGGCTATGCTGCAGGATATCAATTTCAAAGCCGAGAAGGGCCAGACCGTGGCGTTCATCGGCTCTACCGGCTCGGGCAAGTCGTCGCTGATTAATCTCGTGCCGCGCTTCTACGACGTATCCGCCGGGCAAGTGCTCGTCGACGGTGTGGACGTGCGCGACTATGACATGGTCGCCCTACGCGACAAGATCGGCTATGTACCGCAGCGCTCCGTATTGTTCAAGGGCACCGTGGCCGGCAACATCAGCTACGGCGACAAGCCCGGAGAGAACGACGCGGTCGAACTGGCGGATACTTCCACTTCCGCCGGCCGCAAGCGCGAGGCGCTTCAGCTGGCCACCGATGCCGCCAACGACGGCAAGTTGACAGACGAACAGATGAGCCGTGTCAAGGCCGCTGCCGACGTGGCCCAGGCCAGCGAATTCGTCAACCGCATGGACGGCGGATTCGATTCGCCGATCGCACAAGGCGGCTCGAACGTGTCCGGTGGCCAGAAACAGCGTCTGTCCATCGCCCGCGCCGTCTACCGTCATCCGGAAATCCTGATTTTCGATGACTCGTTCTCCGCGCTCGACTTCAAAACCGACCGTGCGGTGCGAGACGCGCTCGCCAAGGAAGCCAAGGATTCCACCAAGCTCATCGTGGCCCAGCGCATCGGCACGATCATGAACGCCGATCGCATCGTGGTGCTTGACGAGGGCAAGGTCGTGGGCCAAGGCACGCATAGGGAGCTGCTCGAGAACTGCGAAGTGTACCGACAGATTGCCGAATCCCAGCTGAGTGAATCGGAACTGACTGCGTAACTTATATGGCTCCCGCTGGCGGGAGCTGTCGAGCATAGCGAGACTGAGGGTGGTCTCTGAAGCCTCCTCTCAGTCACTTCGTGACAGCTCCCCTCCAGAGGGGAGCCAAGAGACAAAGGACTTAAGAAACAATGCCAAGAGGACCTATGGGCCGCGGAGGTGCGGTCGAAAAACCACAGGATTTCGGCAAAGTCATGGGCAAACTCGTCCGCTTTTGCCGCAAATACGTTCCTGCCATCATCATCGCGCTTGTGCTGGGCGCGGCTGGCACCATCTGCCAGATTATCGGCCCGGACAAGCTCAAGGACATGACCAATGAGATCACCAAAGGTCTGCCTGCGGTAGTGCACGGCAAGCCGGTGCTCAACTCGATCGACATGGGCGCGGTTGCTCGTATCGGCTGGCTGCTTGTGGTGCTGTATGTGGGCTACGCGTTGCTCAGCTACATTCAAAGCTGGATGATGGCCACCGTTACGCAGCGCACTGCACAGGAGTTGCGTGAGTCGATCAGCAAGAAGATCAACAAGCTGCCGCTCAGTTACTTCGACAAAGTCAGCTACGGCGACGTGCTTTCCCGCATCACCAACGATGTGGACGCTATCGGCCAGACGCTGGGCCAGTCGCTCGGATCGCTGATCACATCCGCGACGCTGTTCGTGGGCGCATTGGTCATGATGTTCTACAACAACTGGATCATGGCGCTGTGCGCAATCGGTTCAAGCATCATCGGCCTGATCATCATGATGGTCATTATGAAGGCCTCGCAAAAGTACTTCACCCGCCAGCAGGTCGCGTTGGGTGATGTGAACGGCCATGTGGAGGAGATGTACGCCGGTCACACCATCGTCAAGGCATACAACGGCGAGGCGGATTCTATTCGTCGGTTCGAGCGCTACAACGCGGATCTGTACGATTCCGGCTGGAAGTCGCAGTTCTTGTCTGGTCTGATGATGCCGCTGATGAACTTCGTCGGTAATTTCGGCTATGTGGTGGTGTGCGTGGTGGGTGCCGCGCTCGCCATGGACGGCCAGATCGAATTCGGCGTGATCGTGGCGTTCATGATGTATATCCGCCTGTTTACGCAGCCGCTCTCGCAGTTTGCGCAGGCGTTCCAGAACCTGCAGCGTTGCGCCGCCGCATCCGAACGCGTATTCGGATTCCTCGAAGAGTCGGAAATGGCTGACGAATCCGGCAAGCAGGTGCTGCTTGGCGCTCAAGGCCATGAGGTGCACGGCGATGTGGAATTCAGTCACGTGCGCTTTGAATATGAGGCCGGCAAGCCGATTATCAACGACTTCTCCGCTTCTGTCTCCTCCGGTCAGAAGGTTGCTATTGTGGGCCCGACCGGTGCCGGTAAGACCACTATGGTCAACCTACTTATGCGCTTCTACGAGATTGCCGGTGGCTCGATCGCCATCGACGGCGTGGACACCAAGTCCGTGCCGCGCTGGAATGTGCACGACCAGTTCTCCATGGTGCTGCAGGATACCTGGATCTTTAATGACACTGTGCGCGAGAACATCGCCTACTCCAAGCCGGGCGTTACGGATGAGCAGATCATCAGCGCATGCAAAGCTGTGGGATTGCACCACTACATCATGTCGCTGCCGAACGGCTACGACACCGTGCTCGACGAGAATTCGTCGCTGTCCGCCGGCCAGAAGCAGCTGCTCACCATTGCCCGCGCAATGGTACAGGACGCACCGATTCTGATCCTCGATGAGGCCACATCTTCGGTCGATACCCGTACTGAAGAGTTGATTCAGAAGGCCATGGACGCGTTGACCGTGGACCGTACCTCCTTCGTGATTGCGCACCGCCTCTCCACGATTCGCGACGCCGACATGATTCTCGTCATGAATCATGGCGATGTGATCGAACGCGGCACGCATGAGGAGTTGCTGGCTGCTGGTGGCTTCTACGCTGATTTATACAACAGCCAGTTCGCGTTGGCGGGCTGACGGCTGAACTATCGCATGAAAAAGCTGCCCGGAAAATCGGGAGACTGGGCAGCGGAGCGGTCGGCGGTGAGGATGGCGCATTCGAATGGAAAGTGTGCGCGCAGCTGGGCGGCCGGGGAGGTGAAGAGGGCGGTGGCAAGGCCGTCAGCTTGGGCGGTAGCCAAAGATGGCGGCGTAGCGGCAACCCATGTGGCGGCTACGCTGTTAACCGGCACACCGTCGATGGCGTTGAGCAGATGGTGGAGTTGATGGCCGGCGGCATCGGTCCAGTGTCGGCGGCTGGGGGAGCTTGCGCAGAACGCGCCTTGGCTGATCTCTGCCACACCGACGGCGTTAGCCGGGTCGGAGGGATCTTCAAGGGCGATGGTGATTGGTTCGCTCGTGTGCACCAGCAAATCGCCGCCGGCGTCGATGACATATCGGAGGTCGCTCTGGGCCACCCCCAGCCTTTCCGCAATCAGATCCACCAGATAGCCCTTGCCACATGCGCCGAAGTCGAGTGCGACCGGGCCATGCGTAACCAACGTTGTGCCATGGTGCTCGATGGCGTGATCCCATGTGGCCCGCCCATGAATCGCACCTGTGTGTTCATCGGCATTGGGTTCGTTCACAGATGAATATGATTTGTCATATCCCAGCCGAATCAGATCTTCACCCACGCATGGGTCAATCGCCCCATTGGTAGCAGAAAACAAGTGGTCATACAGGTCAAATAGATTCAGCGTCCAGTCAGGAAAATCGAATGTGCCGCCGTGCGTGGCCACGCGCATCTGACCCACAATCGAGTCACCTTTAAATCGAGACAGTACGTTTTCGTAATCGGAAATGAGGTCTTCGATGTGCTGGTGCAGGTCACCGCCCAGCGCGCTCGCGGTATGCAACAGCAGGCCGGTTCCCAAGGCATTGGGGAATGCGGCGGTGTGCGGCAATTGCTCGGTTAGGCCTGTCATGCCTACTATCGTAGGGCGTGTGGCTGCGCGGCTGCAAGGCGCTGCGCTGTGCGGTGTATACTGAATCTTGACACTGTGTCAATGTTGATTCGGAGGGTATGAGAATGGACAATGCAACAGCGGTAAGTGCAACGAATGTGTCCGGTGGCTCGTTGCAATCGACTATCAAGGATTTGCCCATTGCCAAAGTGTGGGCCTTCGCGGTCGGCCAGTTCGGCTGGGCGCTGCTTTCCGGCATCATCTCCAACTGGCTCGTCTACTTCTACCAGCCCGATCAGGAGACCATCTCCCAAGGCCAGACCGTGTTCGTGCCGCAGGGTCTCGTGGTGCTTGGGCTAGTAACCGTGGTGGGAGGCATCACCGCATTCGCCCGATTCTTTGATGCTTTCGTGGACCCGGCCGTGGCCTCCCTGTCCGACCGCTGCGATTCCAAAGCCGGCCGCCGCATGCCCTTCCTGAAATTCGCGGCCCTGCCGCTCGCCGTGGTCACCGTACTCGTGTTCTGGAGTCCGATCAACGGCACCAGTTGGGTCAACGCGGCATTCCTGTTCGTCACTGTTATCGGCTACTACATTGCCCTCACGTTCTACTGCACGCCGTACAACGCGCTCATCGCCGAGCTCGGTCACGATTCCAAGCAGCAGTTGACCATCTCCACCGCCATCTCCTTCACCTGGGTGGCCGGCACCGCCATCGCCTATGTGGCGCCGGTGATTTGGGGCGCATTCGTGCCGATGATGGGGCGCATCACCGCCATCCGCGTGACCTTTACCATCATGGCTGCCGTGGCGTTCGCCTGCATGCTTGTGCCGCCGCTGGCCATTCGCGAGAAGGACTACGTCAACTCGCAGCCCACCTCCGAATCGACCATTGAATCCCTGAAGCAGACCTTTTCCGACGGTGAATTCCGCAAGTTCGTATGCTCCGACGTGGTCTACTGGGTGGCCATCACCACGTTCCAGACCGGCCTGCCGTTCTTCGTGACCAGTCTGCTGAAACTGCCGGAAACCACCACGACCATCTACTTTGTACTCATGACCGGCGTCTCGGTGCTGTTCTATCTGCCGGTCAATATCCTGGCTAACCGTGTGGGCAAAAAGCGCTTGTTGCTTATCGCTTTTGTGATTTTCACCTGCGCGTTCGCCTTTGCCGGTGCACTCGGCTCCGGTGTACTCGCCCTCATGCCGGCCATGGCCCAGGGTCTGACGCTTTCAGTGGTGGGTGCGATTCCGATGGCTGCATTCGGCATCCTGCCGCAGGCCATCGTGGCGAATATCGCCGATGCCAGTTCCAAGACCACGGGCCAAGATCGTCAGGGCATGTTCTACGCGGCTCGTACTTTTGCCATGAAAATGGGGCAGTCCGTGGCCATGTTGCTGTTCACCGGAGTGTCCACCATCGGCATGGCATCCGGCGCGGGCTACCGTATCGCCGCCGTGTGCGCGGCTGTGCTGTGTGGATTGGGCGGCATTGTGTTCGCGTTCTATAACGAGAAGAAGGTGTTGCACGTGCTGGGGGCATAGGCATAGTGCAGTTGCGGCTAGATTGGCTTGATTGATTCGACCAGCCAGCTGGCATACGTTTTTCAGACTATTTCGGCTCTTGTCTGGAAAATGTGCACTGCTGTGTGCTCAGTGTGCGTTCTTCCAGATTTTTGGGAAAATAGTCTGTCTGCCGACACCTTGCCCGAATTGCGTTTGACTGCACCCCGTATTATATTTGTGCGAGTTGCTTTGCGGAGCAAAGTAACATCCAAGGGGCTGTAGCTCAGTTGGTAGAGCGCTTCGTTCGCATCGAAGAGGTCGCGGTTTCGACTACCGTCAGCTCCACGAGACCCTCTGCATTCATTCCACCGCAGAGGGTCTTTTCATTTTGAAAGTAGACCTCAAAAATGCAAAGCGCAGAGAAAACTCGTTGGTGAAGGGTCATTCTGCACTTCGAGGGGCTGATTTGGTGTTTGCTGGAGGTCTACCTCCGTTTCAAGGGGCTGGTCGTTAAGCAGACATGTCTCCAAAACGGCGAAATATCATTGATAGCAGGCCGTTCCTACTCACGTTTTGACGTTTGGGGAGCCCCCTCGAAACGGAAGTAGATCTCCGGAACATGTGAAATCAGCCCCTCGAAGTGCAGAATGCTCCTGATCCCACAGCAGATTGCTCTTTGGCTTGGGCAATACTGGGAGTATGACAAGCGCAGATGAGTTGAATGAACAGCGTGACGCTGAACAGAGCGTCGCACAAGTGTTTGAACGCAACGATGGGAATGATGGGATTGATGCCGGCGGACCTGCCGCTTCCCAAACTCGCGAGTCGGCTGTGACTATTCCTGCTGGCACTGTGGTACTCGCTGCGACCCCAATCGGCAACGTCGGCGACGCTTCTGCTCGTCTGGTGGCTTTTTTGGAACGTGCCGACATCGTAGCCGCAGAAGACACCCGCCGCCTGTTCGACCTGGCTCGCCGCCTCGGCGTCTATGTGAACGGCCGAGTCGTCGCCTACCATGACCACAACGAGCGAGACAAGGCCGACGGTTTGCTTGATCAGGTCGAAACCGGTGCGACCGTGCTCGTCGTTTCCGACGCCGGCATGCCCACCATCAACGATCCAGGCCTGGCCATTGTGCGCCGCGCCATTGAACGCGGCCTGCCCGTCACCTGCGCGCCTGGCCCCTCTGCCGTGCTTGACGCGCTTGCCCTTTCCGGCCTGCCCACCGATCGCTTCTGCTACGAGGGATTCCTGCCGCGCAAGCATGCCGAACGAGTGCAATATCTACGCACACTGTTGGGCGAACGCCGCACCATTGTGTTTTACGAGACGCCTCACCGCATCGCCGATTCGATGGATGATCTGCTTGACGCATTCGGCCCGAACCGTCCGATGGCGCTGTGTCGGGAGCTCACCAAGGATTATGAGCAAATCCGGCGAGGTCCAATCGGAGAGATTCGCCAGAGTGTGATTGACGATCCGCCGCGCGGCGAGATGGTATTGGTCATCGGCGGCGCTTCCAGTGAAGAGGCCGAGGCCGCCGCGCCCAGCACGTTGAGCGTGGAAGATATGGCCGTGCTGGCTATCGACCGTGCGTTGGAGGATGGCCTGCGTATCAAGGACGCCATCGCGCAGGTGGTGCAGGAGCATCCGTTGGCCGATGGTTCGCTGGCCAATCGCAAGCAAGTGTATGCGGCGGTGTTGGAGATTAAGGGGTAGGATCCGCGTATTTACATGATGCCGTTGGTTGGCGCTTGCGATTGACGTGGATAATTGATGGCATCTGTAATGATTGAGATTCCGCGGTAATTTGCCGGGGGATGAGACTTGCGGCAGCATTATTCCTCCTCCATCGATTCCAGTAGAACCGCCAGCGCCCGCTTCACTCCTGGTCCGCCCGCCTGCGAGATGAATTCCAACAATGCCGCATCCGCCCGAGGATTGGCAATAAGCCAGCGCCTGAGTTCGGGCGCATGCTGGGCGATATGCCACAGCACTTCGATTGGCGTATCCGGCGAACAGGCTACGGATGGGGTCAATGCGATTGGCGGCGATGGTGGGGCATCATGATTGACAGCAGCGCTCGCGTGTGGACTATGCGATTGAATATCAGAAGCGCGCGGTAGCCGCTGCGCTTGATGCAGACGGTCAAGTCGCCGGGAAGCGTGGCGGCTGGTTATGCGCATTGCCCTAAGGCCGGTTCGGACTCCCGTTGTAATGATTCGAAAAATATCCGTGCGCGACCGGCATGCTTATGATGCCGGTGCTCTTTGATGATCTGCAGGCATTCGCTGGCACGGAAACTGTATGCGGTCATCAAGCGGCATACCAACGTATTGATGGCGGACGGGTCCGGCGCATCGTCCATGCCCATCACCAGATCACAGGCTGTACGCTGCGGTGTGGTGACAGGAAGATTGCCCAGTCGAATAATGTGCTCTGGCGACGTGACCCGCCTGAATACGCGGATGCGGCGGCCTGCGGAAGTCGAACGAAAATGCGAAGTGGAAATCACGTCAATGGTTCTCGGAAAATCCGGGCCGCCGAGCCATACCCAGGCGGCAGTCAGCGCGCACGCCACGGTTCCGAACGGGGCGACCGTGGAGACAATCATCGCGCGGCCATATAGTGTGTTGGCGTGTTCGTTCCAGTAGCCAGCGGATTCGTCGAACTTTCGTATGGTGCCGAATGTTTCCAGCCGGCTTAAGCTGAGCGGTCCGGGCAGATCTTTGGTGAACAGCACGGGCGGCACTGATAGGCTGACGGTGGTGTGCCGAGCGGTGCCGGCGTTGGCTATGGTGCTCGTCATCGAGCGATTTGGTGCATTCATGTGCCCGACCATACGCATAGTTTGCGCTCGGGCGCTACCGGATAGGCGAAAACGGTGGATAAGTGGATAATTCCGACTGCCGCGCCGAGATTGTGGACAATGCTGTGGGCGGTTTGTTGAGGGGCTGCGCAATGGTCGGTAATCCACATGTTTAGGCATGCTCTTTGTGCTGTGCATCGGCATTTCGATGGGCTTTCCGCGCGTTGCTTATGCGTGTGCCCGGCGTGTCCCCGCCGCGCCGGATAATCAAACATTATGAGTCATGTTTTGGTGAATGTTGCTTGGCCGTATGCTAACGGCCCCCGTCATATTGGTCATGTCGCAGGATTTGGTGTGCCCTCCGACGTTTACGCGCGTTACGAGCGCATGAAAGGCAATGATGTGCTCATGGTCTCCGGCACCGATGAGCACGGTACCCCGATTCTCGTTGAGGCGGAGAAGGAAGGTCTCACGGCCCAGGAGCTGGCCAACCGCTACAACCGTGTGATCGCCAAGGACCTGTGCGACCTCGGCCTGAGCTACGACCTGTTCACCCGCACCACTACCGGCAATCACGAGCACGTGGTGCAGGAGATGTTCAAGCAGTGCTTGGAGAACGGCTACATCTACAAGGGCACCCAGCAGGTGGCCATCAGCCCCTCCACCGGCCGTACCCTGCCCGACCGCTACATCGAGGGCGAGTGCCCGATCTGCCATGCCGAAGGCGCGCGAGGCGACCAGTGCGACGCCTGCGGCAACGAGCTCGACCCGGACGAGCTCATCAACCCGGTTTCCAAGATCAACGGCGAAACCCCGCGCTTTGAGCAGACCGAACACTACTTCCTCGACCTGCCGGCGCTCGCCGAAGCCAACAAGGCTTGGCTGGAGACCCGCAAGGGCTGGCGTACCAACGTCATCAATTTCTCGCTTGGCCTGTTCAAGGAAGTCAAGCCGCGCGCCATCACCCGCGACATCGACTGGGGTATTCCGGTGCCGGTCAAGGGTTGGATCGACAACCCGAACAAGAAGCTGTACGTGTGGTTCGACGCCGTGATTGGCTACCTGTCGGCCTCCATCGAATGGGCCCGCCGCCAGGGCGACCCGGAGAAGTGGCGCGAATGGTGGAACGACCCGAAGTGCCCGGCCTACTACTTCATGGGCAAGGACAACATCACCTTCCACTCCCAGATCTGGCCGTCCGAAATGCTCGCATACAACGGCAAGGGCTCCAAGGGCGGCGAAACCGGCCCGATGGGTCCGCTCAACCTGCCTGAGCAGGTGGTGGCCAGCGAGTTCATGACCATGGAAGGCAAGAAGTTCAGCTCCTCCCGCGGCATCGTGATCTACGTCAAGGACATCCTCGCCCGCTACCCCGTGGACGCCGTGCGCTACTACATTTCCGTGGCCGGCCCCGAATCCTCTGATTCCGACTTCACCTGGGCCGAGTTCGTGCGCCACAACAACGAGGAGCTCGCCTCCTCCTGGGGCAACCTGGTCAACCGCGTGGCCAACCTCATCAACAAGAACTTCGGCGAGATTCCGCCGCTGGACGAGGATTCGATGACCAACGAAGACCGTGGCCTTCTGGAAGAGACTTCCGCCGCGTTCGACGTGGTCGGCTCCTCCATCGAAACCCACCACCAGAAGCACGCCCTATCCGAGGCGATGCGCGTGGTCGGCGACATCAACAAGTACATTTCTGCCACCGAACCGTGGAAGATTAAGGACGACCAGGCTCGTCTCGGCACCGTGCTGCACGTGGCCGCTCAGGCCGTGGCCGACGCGAACCATCTGCTCGCGCCGTTCCTGCCGCATTCCGCGCAGAAAGTGTGGGAGGCGCTCGGCGGCGCCGGCACGTTCTCGCCGCTGCCCGAGCTCAAGGAAGTCGAGGATCTCGACAAGCCCGGCTTCACGTACCCGATCATCACCGGCAACTACGAGCTCGGTGTGAACGTGCACCCGTGGAAGAGCGAGGCGATCGAGGTCGGCGCCGTGGTGCCTAAGCCCACGCCGATCTTCGCCAAGATTCCGACCGAGGCCGTGAAAGAGGAGCTGGCTCGCTTCGATGAAGCGTTGGCTGCTCGCCGCGCCGTCGAGGCCGAACGTCTGGCCGCCGAGAAGGCCAAGCTCGCCGCCGAGTGATTCGACGTCGTTAGTCCATAGCTGACGGGCCGCATTCCTTTCGCCGCATTGCGTGGCGATGGGGTGCGGCCCGTTTCATTATGTGCGATTGGGGCCGGCACATTGTGCGTCCATGCTCTTGAAGCGGGGTACCCCCCTGTGCTTATAGTGTCATTCGGCTTTGGGCACGAGAATGCCCAGAGCGTAAGACCCGACATAGTTGTGCCGGTTGTCAGGCAGCGTTACAAACCCGTCACAGTTTGCCAAGACTTTTCCCAGACAAGCACATCGAATCCCCAAGAATGAGATGGTTATATAGAACATGTCAACGGAATGAAGTTCATACCGGTGGCGAGGTTCTTCCGAACCCCATAACTGAACCCTTCTTCTCTCTTCTCTCTCACCCGGCGGCCCCCTCCGCCGGGTTTCTTCTTTTTGACTGCTGGTTGCATGATGAGACCCGAATTGTGGCGGAGTTTTCTTCTACCTATGGTGAGGAACTGTTGCGTTCATTGAACGAAGGGAAGACCATGTATTCCGTCACATTTCCGGGCAACCTGACTCAAGCGGAATCGGCCTTGGTCAAGCGAGGCACCATACAGATTGCCGCGTTGCTGGCCGCAAAGATCACCGGCCGCGGTCTCATCATCAACGACGGCGACATCGAATACTCATGGGATTTCATCCTGGTCGACGCCAGCAACGATGAACAGAATACCTTTGACGAGCGACTATTGCGGATGCTGTCCGACTACATCCACGCCGGATTTCCCGATGCCGTGGTCCGCTACACCAAGCACGAGGCGCCAAAGCTCAGTAAATAAACGTGAATGCCCCTTCTCTCTGAACAGAGAGAAGGGGCATTCGAATATATGCTCCCGCCAGCGGGAGCTAAGAGAAAACGTCAGCGGCAGCGGCGGGTCAGCGGCAGCCAGGGGTCGAGCTCGACCGGTTCGGTGGTGAGCAGGGCGCGGGTGGCGTCGTCGAGATATTCCTTGCGGATGATGAGTTCGGTGACGAAACGGTCGAACCAGGCGTCGGACATCACGTAATAGCCGTCTTTGCCGGCGTCCTTGCCCCAGCTGTTCTCCACCTTCCAGCGGTTCGGCTTGCCGTCCTCGCTGAGGTTCACGCCGGTGAAGGTCATGGCGTGGTTGCTCGGGCTGTCGCCGTATTCGAGTCCGTGAGCCTTGTCTCCGGTGAATTCGGTGCCGAACAGCTGGTCGACGCGCACCACGGACTGGTCGAAGAAGCCATCCTTGCGCAGCGCGAACTGCGTGCAGTCGCAGGCGAACCAGATTGGGTGACCGGCGGTGAGCTGGTCAAGCGCGGCCTTCTTGAACACGTCCAGCGGCACGTTGACGAACTCCATATCCGTCAAGGACGCCCAGCTGCGCATCGGCTACAGCACCAAGACCCGCGTGCTGGAGTACAACGGCAAGTCCAAGCCGCTTGACGACCTGCAGGTGCGTAAGGCCATCACTCAGGCCTTCGACGTGAACACCTACAACAATGTGCAGTTCCAGGGCCTGAACTGGAAGGCCGAGCAGCCGGGCTCCGAGCTGCTGCTGCCGTTCCAGAAGGGCTACGAGAACAACCTGCCCGCCGAGGCCAAGTACAACGTGGACAACGCCAAGAAAACCCTTGAGGCCGACGGCTACAAGATGGGCAAGGACGGCTACTACGCCAAGGGCGGCAAGACCCTTGAGATCTCCTTCACTTTCTTCGGTGACGACGCCACCCAGTAGGCCCTCGCCAACGCCTACCAGGCGATGATGAAGAAGGCCGGCATCAAGGTCAAGGTCGTGAACGTGGCCGAGTCCAAGTTCTCCGACACCGTGTCTTCCGGCAACTACCAGGTGCTGCCGATGGCTTGGCAGGCTACGAGCGCCATGACCTTCGTGGTGTCCGCCCCGCAGCTGTACACCTCCGACGGCTCGTCCAACTTCTCCTATGTAGGCAACAAGAAGATCGACGAACTCGTCAAGAAGGCTGGCAACCTCTCCGACTATGACGAGCAGACCAAGGCCGTGAACGCCGCCGAGAAGGAAGCCTTCAAGCTGTATGGCACTATCCCGGTCTCCAACCCGGCTTCGTACCTCGGCGCGAAGAAGGGTCTGGCCAACTACGGCCCGTCCGGCTTCGCTGGCAACCTGCCGCAGGACATCGGCTGGCAGAAGTGATGATGTCTGATCGGATGTCTATTGACATCTGACTGATGTCTGACTGACATGGCCACCGCGCCGGGAACGGTCGGCCGCACGCATCGACTGCATGGCTTTCGATGCCGGACGCGGCCTGCAGCGGTTCCCGGCGGGGTGTGACCGCAGCCGCATATGCCTTACACTCCTTATTTCTGCATATGATGCTGCGGTTGGGAAGCCTCCCGTTTGCGCGCTTATACGTCGCGCGCGAACGGGAGGCTTTTGCGTACTTGCCGCGATTCCACCCCAGCAACGATTTGTCCACCTTGCTGCCCGCGCAGGCGCACGATTAATGGGTGTGTCGCATTCTGTAGTAGATTGACGGGTCCGGCTTATTCGCGGTAGCTGAACAGACGGCGTTGAATTTTTGCATTGTTCGCCGATGAGGATATATGTGCGTGCTGCTTGAACAAGACCCGGCGCGCAAGCTGTATGCCACCGGTCATCACAACATCGTGAACGTTCCCGGCACCGACGAATGGATTATCGCGTATCACCGGTTCGCCTACAATCCGGCCGGTCGCTGGGCTGGAGGCGATGGCTGTCATCGCGGAGTGGTATTCGCGCCGCTTGACTACAATCCTGACGGCTCGCTGGTTCCCGTCCGCCCGCAAGTTGGTTCCTACGTGCGTTCGCTGGCGTTCTGACCTGTAGGCTGTCTGTCTCTGTCTGTTCGTTGTCTTCGCCTTGCTTGCGTTTTGTACGTTTTATCTGTTTCGTGAGTTTCGTGCGTTCTGCGGATTTCACGCGTTTCGCGCAGTGCCGTACGCTGATCGCCATTCAGCGTGCGGCACTTTTGCATATCTCACGTGTTGCGGGAGATGCCGATTCCGTCGCACAATACGTAAAACGTGAATGAACCACTCACTATTCTTATGTTTTTTGTGACTCAGAGTGTGTTTTGCATATGTAAAAACGTGAATGCTAAGATGATATCAGTATGTGATTGTGTGATGACCTGAGTGTTTTCAGTCATTCTCCACAAAAGAGGAGGGGAATATGCTCAAGCGCCATGCATATGACCAGTTGCTGAATTGGAAGAACCGTAAAACCAAGCAGGGCTTGCTGATCACGGGTGCCCGGCAGGTGGGCAAGACCACGCTGATTGAGCAGTTCGGTGCAGACCATTATGAGCATGTGGCTAAGGTGAATTTCATCGAAATGCCTCAGGCGGTCGAAACGGTAAGCAAGGCCAAGGACACCGAAGACCTGATACTGCGGTTATCGGTACTTTCCGGCACGGAAATTACGCCGGGCAAGACTCTGCTGTTTCTTGACGAGATGCAAGCGTGTGAGGACATGCTCACGTGGACCAAATTCCTGTCTGGCGCCAAAGGATTGGACGTCATCGTTTCTGGCTCCCTGCTGGGCATTGATGTGTTCAATGTGCGTTCGATCCCGGTGGGCTTCCTGCAGACGATGCGTATGTATCCGCTCAATTTCTATGAGTTCTGCGCTGCATGCCGGCTGCCTCAGCTCGCTCTCGATACGTTGCGTGAATGTTATGTGGATCGACGGGAGGTCCCCGATTATCTACATGAACGGCTCACCGACCTGTGGTACAAGTATCTGCTGATTGGTGGCATGCCCGACGCAGTGCAGTCATTCGTGGATTCTGCCGATATTGTCAAGGTCCGCAATACTCAGCAAGCCATATTCGATACCTATGAATACGACATCACCAAATATGTCTCCGATTTGGTGGAACGTCGTCATATCAAGAGCATTTACGAGGCGATTCCAAGTCAGCTCAATGCGGAAAACAAACGATTCAAGTTCTCCAAGTTGGGCAAGAATATCAGGTTCGCTCATATGCAGACGGCGTTCGATTGGTTGGCGAACGCAGGTATCGCCTTGCCTACTTCGCGCGTGCAAGACCCTGAATACCCGCTGACGGAGCATGCCGACGAGAACACGTTTAAACTGTACATGAACGATGTCGGTTTGCTGACCTCCCGTTTGATGCGCAGTGTGGACTTAGAGATTGTGAATCACCGATCCAGTATGAATTACGGGTCGATTTTCGAGAATGCAGCGGCTCAGGAACTGTTTGCACAGGGATTGGAACTGCATTACTTCAACCAGAACCGTATTGGTGAAGTTGATTTTGTAGTGCAGCAAGGTCTGGATGATATTTCACTGGTTGAAATCAAATCGGGCAAGGACTATACGCGGCATCGGGCCATGAACAACCTACTGGATACCGACAATTATCGGTTTGCCCATGCCTACGTGTTCCATGATGGCAACGTGGAGACTGTTGGACGAACCGAATACCTGCCCATATACATGCTGGGTTGTTTGAGCGTGATATGACATGCGCCACTTTCCCGGGAACGTGTCGCTGATTGGGTCTGTTGCCCGGCCTAGCGGTTCGGTCCATTGACCCAGCCTGTTACTTCACCCTTACCGTCCGCAATGGAGTGAGCCGACTAATCCATATCCGCAAAATCGACAAGCGTCACTGTACCGTCTTGCGCCGCGCGGGCGGCGACATGCTCGTCGAAGCCTGATTTGGAGAACAGCATGTAATGGCTGGTTTCGGGGTGCAGCAGTCTGGCGCGATTGCGCAGCACTTCCAACTGCTGCAGACCGGATGGCATGCTGCGCCATCTGCATTCGCAGAATAGAATCGTAATTTACTTAATTATGATTCTATAATTTGGTCGACTGGTATGCAACAGGTCTCGAGCGTGCATTGCCGCATGCGCAACGTTTCGCGACGCATTCCGGGGAATATTGCGCTTAGAGAGCCGCGTATCGTTGCGAATGCGGGGAACACGCAGGGTTGTGGGCTGTTGCGATTGGACGCAAGCCGCCTAGACTAGTACGCGTTTACGAAAGTCGAACGTGCTTCGACCGGTGAAGGAGAGCTCCGGTCGTGCGACCAATCGCCAATGATTGTCGCAGTACGAAGCACGGCTGATCGTGAATCGTGGCGGCAACGATTGCCGCGTGCGGCGCAGGAGCATGCCGCACCATACCACAAGCAAACAATCCCCAAGAAACGGTGATCTCCTCACATGTACGTCGATCCGGGAATCAATACCAGCGCAAGCAACCTCAAATGGGTGCTGTCATACTGCAAACCAGACCTGCCCCGCGTGGCAGGCGCGCTCCTACTGTTCATCGTCAATAACACGATGGCCCTGACCATTCCGATTCTGTCCGGCATCATTGTGGACCGTGTCATCGTCGGCGGGCATACCGACGAACTGCCACGTCTGTGCGGACTGATGATCCTCATGACCATCATCCGCGTGGGCGCGCGATACGGCTACCAGATGTGGATGGAGCGTTTCGGCCAGAACTCGGTCTACCGCCTCGTCTCCGACGAATACGAGAAGCTGCACGAGCTCGACTTCACGTACTTCAACCACACACGCACCGGCGACATCATGAGCCGCCTGACCTCCGACACCGACGCGATCCGCCACTGCCTGAGTTGGGTGAGCTACCAGATCGCCGACTGCGTGGTCATGTTCATCGGTGCCCTGTGTGTGATGTTTGCCATCGACTGGCGACTTGCGCTCGCCCTGGCCTGCGTCACGCCGTTCATTTTTGTGCTCACGCGCGGCCTTTCCACGCACGCCCACCCGCTGTTCTTCGCCATCCGCAACTCGCTGGCCTCCCTCAACTCCATGG
The DNA here is from genome assembly GCF_001025175.1 of Bifidobacterium breve DSM 20213 = JCM 1192. Taxonomy (NCBI): domain Bacteria; kingdom Bacillati; phylum Actinomycetota; class Actinomycetes; order Bifidobacteriales; family Bifidobacteriaceae; genus Bifidobacterium; species Bifidobacterium breve. Next base: position 2,134,036 of record NZ_AP012324.1, on the reverse strand, counting down.
TCGAGGAGAACATCGAGGGCAACCGTGTGGTCAAGGCATTCGTGCGCGAACCGTACGAAACCGAAAAGTTCGACGAACACAACGACGACTACATGCAGCGCAACATGGCCCTGGCCTACAACTCGCGCAAGTACATGCCCTGGCTGGACGGCCTCGGCTTTTCGCTGCAGCTCATCACGCTCGGCCTCGGCGGCTTCCTGGTCATCAAGGGCTACATGACCCTTGGCAACTTAGTGAGCTTCAACTCCTTCCTGTGGATGATCGACGGCCCGGTGCGTGCCTCCGGCTGGCTCATCAACGACTGGCAGCGATTCAACGCCAGCTGTATCAAGATTCGCAAGCTGCTCACCGAACAGCCGCGCATCGTAGAGAAGCCCGACGCGGCCGAAGCCGTCAAGCAGGCGGTCACAATCGTCGAGCAGGTCAAGCGCGATGATGAGGCTACCGGTGCTACCGGAGCGCCCGGGGCTTCCGGAACATACGGTGCCCGGCAGTCCGCCGAACGCAAGTCCTGCCCGCTGCGCATCAAAGGCGACATCCGCTTTGCCCACGTCAGTTTCGCCTTCCCGGACGACCCGGAAACCCCGATCCTCAAAGACCTCGACTTCACCGTGCCTGCCGGCTCCAAACTCGGCATCCTCGGCGAGACCGGTGCCGGCAAGTCCACGCTCGTCAGCCTCATCTCCCGCTTCTATGACCCAACCGTGGGCCATGTGCTCATCGACGGCATCGACGCACGCGACTGGCCGCTGGCCACCTTGCGCTCGCAGGTGTGCATCGTGGCGCAGGACACCTTCCTGTTCTCCGACACCATCGGTGGCAATATCGGCTTTGGTGCCAGCGATGATAGCGACGACCGATATATCCAGAAAATGGCCCAGATCGCCGGCGCGGACAATTTCATCAGGTCGATGCCGCAGGGTTATGACACCGTTGTGGGCGAACGCGGCGTGGGCCTGTCCGGCGGGCAGAAACAGCGCCTGTCGCTGGCCCGCGCGCTCGCGGATGATCCGTCGATCCTGATTATGGATGATACGACCTCGGCCGTCGATATGGAGACCGAGGCGGAAATCCAGAAGCACCTCAAGGAGATGGACAGCGGCAAGACCATCGTCACCATCGCCCACCGCATCTCGTCGGTCAAGGATTCCGACCTGATTCTGGTACTCGAACACGGACGCATCGTCGAACGCGGCACCCACGCCGAACTCGTGGCCGCACACGGCCGCTACTGGGGCATCTACCACAAGCAGCTCGGACTCCAGTCCGGCGCCGCACAGGGGTTTTAACCGTCGTTCAACCTCCCTCTGACGAGGGCTGAGCCGTGAAGAAAACAGCCCTGTGGGCTGTTTTTAGGCGAGGGCGAACCGATAGGTGAGCAATAAATAAAGGAAGCGATGACGGAGGGAGAGATTTTGACGACATATCTCTCCCCCAGGCAGCTTCGCTGACAGCCCCCTCGCCGGAGGGGGCTTGAGAAGAGGACTTATGGCACAACGCAATACATTCCGCGAGGATGAGGAGCTGGAGGAGTCCATCAACCTCCACGACATCGCTCGCGTCGGCAAATATCTCAAACTGTACATTTCGCGCATTGTGCGCATCCTGGCGGTCGTGGTCTCGATGAGCTGCATCGTGGTCAGCGTCCCGTACCTGACCAAGATTATGATTGACGACGCGATTCCGAACAAGGATCTCGGCAAACTGGCCATGCTGGCCGGCGGGCTGTTCTGCCTGATCGTGATCTACGAACTCGCGCTGCGCTACCGCACGGTGGACATTACTCGCGTGGGCCAGCTCATGCTCAAGGACATGCGCCGCGATCTGTTCACATACATCCAGACCCTGCCGTTCAGCTACTTTGACTCGCGCCCGCACGGCAAGATCCTGATCCGCGTGGTCAACTATGTGAACACCCTTTCGGACACGCTCTCCTCGGGTCTGATCAACGTGTTCTCCGACATCTTCACATTCTTCGTGACGCTGATCGTCATGTTCGCCATCGACTGGCAGCTGGCATTGTGGAGCCTCGTACTGTTCCCGGTGCTCATCATCTGGGTGCGTGTGCTGCAGTACTTCCAGCGCAAGGCTTATCAGGTGCTGTCCAACAAGCAGAGCAATCTGAACGCCTTCATCCACGAGTCAATCGCCGGCGTGAAGACCACGCAGACCTTCGCCCGCGAGAAGGAGCAGTTCGACACCTTCCAGCAGCAGCAAGACGACGTACGTACCGCCTGGATGGCCGCCAAGCACATTGAATTCCTGATGTGGCCTGGCGTGCAGACCATCTCCGTGATGACCATCGCGTTCATCTACTTCGTGGGCATCACCGGCTTCGGCGGCGTGAGCGTGACCACCGGTATGCTTATCGCGTTCGTGGGCTACGCGAACAACTTCTGGAACCCGGTGATCAACATCGGCAACTTCTACAACCAGCTGGTCACCTGCTCCGCCTACCTCGAACGCATCTTCGAGACGCTGGACGTCAAGCCCGAGATCGCGAACAAGCCGGGTGCCACCGAGCTGCCCGCCATTCAAGGCAAGGTCGATTTCAACGACGTCGTGTTCCGGTACGAGGACGACGGCCGTAACATCCTGAACTTGGTCGACTTCCACGTCACCCCGGGCAAGACCATCGCCCTGGTCGGCCCGACCGGCGCCGGCAAGACCACCATCGTGAGCCTGCTGTCCCGGTTCTACGACGTGTCGGAAGGTTCGGTGACCATTGATGGCCACGACGTGCGCGACGTGACGCTTGAATCGTTGCGCCGGCAGATGGGCGTGATGCTGCAGGACACGTTCATCTTCTCCGGCAACGTACGTGACAACATCCGCTACGGCAAGCTCGACGCCACCGACGAGGAGATCGAGGCGGCGGCGAAGGCCGTGCACGCGCACGAGTTCATCATGGAGCTGCCTGATGGCTACGACACCACGGTGGAGGAGCGCGGCTCGACCTTGTCCGCCGGGCAGCGCCAGCTCATCGCGTTCGCGCGTGTGCTGCTCGCCGACCCGCGCATCCTGATTCTGGACGAGGCGACCTCGAACATCGACACCCGCACCGAGGAGGCGTTGCAGGCCGGCTTGCGGCATCTGCTCAAGGGTCGCACGAGCTTCATCATCGCCCACCGGCTGTCCACCATCGAGAACGCGGACCAGATCTTCTATATCGACCACGGCCAGATCGTGGAGCACGGCACGCACGCCGAACTGCTGGAGGCCAAGGGCGCGTACTACCGCCTCTACGAGTCCCAATACGCGATGATTCGCGTGGCCACCGGGGCTACTGAGTAGCTCGGCACCCGTAGCTGCCCCATATCCCAAATCTCCCGAATTTGTACTGCTGGCCGTTACTGAGTAGTACGAATTCGGGAGATGGGGATGTTCCCGAATTTGTGACGTCTAGCGATCGTCAGTGGTACATATTCGGGAGGTGTGGGGTTGTTTCCTGAATATGTGACGCTACGACGTTGTCAGTGGTACATATTCGGGAAGGGCATCGAGGTGGTGATGGGCACGGTAGGGTGTCTGCCTACACTGGGGAGCTATGAGCAAGCACCACCATCGCGACCGTAGCTGGGCACCGGCACCTGAACCGCTGCCGCAAGACGCCCAGACCATCGACAACCACACCCACGTGGCCTCCGTCATACCGTTTGCGCGGGCCATGAGCCACGAGGCACAGGAAAAAGGGCAGCCCGAAGTCCCGGTGTACGACGTCGACCAGTTGCTTGCACAGGCGCAAGCCGTCGGTATTGGGGGTATTATCGACTGCGGTTGCGAGCTGCCGCACCTGATGACCGCCGTCCAGATGGCCCTCGATCATCCAGGTAATGTGCACGCGGCGCTCGCAATACATCCCAACGAATCCGTGCTCCACGGTCATCGCGGTGTGCCGGGGCCGGATGGGCTGCCGCTCAAATACAAGCCGTACCACGACACCAGCTTTGAGGACGCTCTTGCTGAAGTGCATCGTCTTGCCACCACGTACCCCGAACAGGTGGTGGCCATCGGGGAGACCGGCATGGACCTGTTCCGTACCGGCGAGGGGGCTAAGGAGCTGCAACGTGAGGCTTTCCGCGCGCATATCGCTTTGGCCAAGGAACTGAACCTGCCCATGCAGATTCATGACCGCGACTCTCATCGCGAAGTCATCGAGACTCTGCTGGCCGACGGCGCTCCCGAGCGTACCGTGTTCCACTCCTACTCCGGCGACCGCGAGATGGGTGAGATTGCGCGCGAGCATGGATGGTACCTGAGCTTCTCCGGCACAGTGAGTTATAAGGGCAACGATGGCATCCGCGAATCGATGCGCATTGTGGGGCTGGACCACGCGATGGTGGAAACCGATGCGCCGTACCTCACGCCTATGCCGTACCGTGGCCGCACCAATGCACCCTACATGATCCCTTACACACTGCGTGCCATGGCCGATACGCTTGACCTGCCCATTGCCGATGTGGCCCGCGGCACCCGCAACACCACCCGTGTGGTCTACGGGGTGTGAGCGAGCTCGCTGTCATTATTCCTTGGGATGCGCCGCGCAGGCCGCAGAAGTGGGCAATGACGTGTTGATTTGCCCCTTTTGTGGCGATGTGTTGACTTGGAATTGAGCAGAATTTGTAAGAATCGCCAACGAGGTCTACGATATGTTGCTTGACATAAGCGAGGGGGAGGATCTCCACCTCAATGGAGGACTGAACGTATGGCTGAGTCAGATAAACAGGCTGAACGTGCCCAAAAAGCGGCAAAGCCCCAAAAGGCCCAGAAAACTAATGCCAAGGCTGGTGCCAATAAGGCAAAGGCTAAGCAGGAAGAAGAAGCCCTGCTGAGGGCCGACACCTTCACTAACGCTCCCAAGGTTTCCCGCCGCACCCTCACCAAGGAGGAGCGCGAGGCCATCGCCAAACAGCGCGAGGCCGAGACGCGAGAAGCCGAGAAAATCGCCAGCGCCTCTTCCAAAGGCCGTCTTGGCCGTTGGTGGGCTCGCCTGCAATCCGGACCGGATAAGGTCACGTGGGGCATGGCGATCGTGGCCCTTGGCGTGGTCTATGGCGACATCGGTACCTCGCCTCTGTACACCGCGCAGACCTTCCTTGCCGGGCAAGGCGGCTTCGGCAACGTGGATCGCGAGGCCGTGCTCGGTATGCTCTCGCTGGTCTTCTGGTCGATTACGCTGATTACCACCGTCAAATATGTGCTGATTGCCATGCGTATCGATAACAACGGCGAAGGCGGCATCTTTGCACTCTACTCGTTGATCCGCAAATACGGAGCCTGGCTCGCCATTCCCGCTATGCTCGGCGGCGCGGCCTTCCTGGCCGATTCCGTGCTCACACCGGCCGTGTCCATCAGCTCCGCAGTCGAAGGTCTGCAGACTTTGCCGCCGCTCGAGCAGCTGTTTGACGAGAATCCGAGCCTGACCCTCATGATCACCGTGGTGATCATCGTGATTCTGTTCTCCGTGCAGTCTCGTGGCACCGAAAGCATCGGCAAGGTCTTCGGCTCGATGGTGCTGGTCTGGTTCAGCTTCCTCGCCGTTGTGGGCGTGGTGAATCTCAACAACGACTGGTCGGTGTTCGCCGCCCTTAACCCGGTGTACGGCGTCAAATTCCTGTTCAGCCCGCATAACGCGGCCGGTATCGCACTGATGGGCACGGTGTTCCTCTCCACCACCGGTGCCGAGGCGCTCTACTCCGACATGGGTCATGTGGGCCGTGGCAACATCTACTTCACCTGGCCATTCATCAAGATTGCGCTGGTGCTCAACTACTTCGGCCAAGGCGCGTGGATGCTGAACAACGCCCGCAACCCGCAGTTCAACACTATGAAGTCGCTGAACCCGTTCTTCCAGATGATGACGCCGAACGTGCGCTATCTGGCGGTGATTCTCTCCGTCACGGCCGGCGTGATTGCCTCCCAGGCCCTGATCACCGGCGCATTCACCATGGTTTCCGAGGCCACCCGCCTCAACTGGATGCCGCATCTGCAGGTGCGTTACCCGGCCCGTACACGCGGCCAGCTGTACATTCCGGTGGTCAACGGCGTGCTGTGCGTCTCCACTCTGGCCGTGCTTGCCATCTTCAAGGATTCGGAGCACATCTCCGCCGCATACGGCTTGGCGCTGACCATCACCATGATCACCACCACTGTGCTGCTCGGCGTGTATCTCTGGTATGACCGCAAGCGCGTGGGCGCCATCGTGTTCACCGTGCTGTTCCTGGCCATCCAGATCATGTTCTTCATCGCCTCTATGGCCAAGTTCCTGCATGGTGGTTGGTTCACCTGCCTGCTCACCATCGCGATTCTGTTTGTCATGTACACGTGGAATGAAGGCACCAAGCTGGAGCGTGCGCAGCGTCGCCACATGAGGCCCAAGGACTTCCTGCCCGCACTCGACAAGCTGCACGGAGACTTCCGCATCCCCTACTTTGCGGACAACATCGTCTACCTGACTTCCGATTCGGAGACCAAGCGACTCGATACGGATATCTTCTTCTCCATCTTCGCCGACCACCCCAAGCGCGCCCGCGCATGGTGGGCAGTGAGTGTGGAGACCACCGATGAGCCGTTCACCCGCGAATACTCGGTGGAGAATTTCGGCACCAACTACATCTTCCGTGTGCGGTTCCGCCTGGGGTTCAAGGTCTCGCAGTCCATTCCGGCGTATATCCACCAGATCATGCATGACCTGTCCAAGACCGGAGAACTGCCCAAGCAGAAGTCGATCTACCCCAGGGTGGACGCCGACCCGGATATTGGCACAGTTCGTTACGTGCTGGTGCACAAGGCGCTGATGCCGGAGTCCAAGGTCTCCGCTCGCGGTGCGCTCTCGCTGCAAGCCAAGTACGCGATTCGCCATGTGGCCGGTTCTCCGGTCAAGTGGTTCGGCTTGGCGCCCTACAACCCGTTGATTGAAGTGCAGCCGCTATTCGTCTCCACCCGCCGCCCGCCGCGTCTGAAGCGCACGGATGGGACCAAGACGGTTCCTGCGCCAACCCCGACTCGAAGCGTGGCCGATCCTGCGGCTGTTCCCGATCCCATGGATACCACCGCCGGCCTGAGCCGCTTGGTCCAAGAACTCGATGCCGCGATGTCGGCAGAGGAGAAAAAGTAGGTATCTCGGTTGAAAGGGGTACTCGAACCCTCTTGCGGAATAATAACTGCTTTCAGAGGGGTGCCTAAGTGTTGAGAACCCAAGTATGAATGGCGTTATTCTGCCGTTTGTACTTGGGCTCTTCCATATCGGGTACCCCTGCTGAAAGCAGTTAGCATTCTGCAGAAGTCGCAATGTGCCCTTTTCAACCGAGTTACCGCCGTGTATAGCCTGACGCGCTCTATAAAGAATGCCTATAACGGTGGCCGCACGTCGAAATATGGCTCGGGTAAGTTATCTGACTATGTGCAGATTATTGGGATACGCGACGGCAGGGTTCAACCTGAGCCTTAACGCCGTGTTGGGTCAGGGCAATGTCGAGGATTTCCGCGAATTGTCCGAGATCCACAACGATGGCTGGGGTGTGGCCCAGCTCGCGGATCCCGCGTCGGCGCCATACGTGCGCGACGGTGGCGCGCCCACTCCGGAAACCGGCACTAAAATCTACAAGTCCACCATCGCCGCACGCGCCGATAGCACGTTTGAAGCTTTGGCTAGCGAGCCGGCTCGCGGCGCCATTTGGCATCTGCGTCTGGCCAGCTCCAATCTGCCGCTCATTATGGAGAACCAGCACCCGTTCTATGCCAACGGTTTGAGCTTTATTCACAATGGCGATATTTCCGACGCCAATGGCCGCAACATTGTGACCAATCGTTCCTACCCCGTGGATCACAGCGTGTTTCTGTCCACCGGCGGACGCTCCGACTCCGCCATCTTCTTCGCGGTGATTCTGGAGTACGTCGGCTTCGGATTCCCGCTTGACGAGGCCGTGGCTCAGGCGGTGCGCGAGCTTCGCCAGGCATACCCGAAGTCCAGCTACAACTGCATGATCCAGTCCGAGGATCAGCTGATAGCCCTGTGCGCTGCCGGCCGCGAGAAGACCAGCCCGCGCATTGTGGAGATTTACGACGAGTATGGCCGTGGCGAGCAGGCCGCCGATTACCGTGTGATGCGCTACCACGCACTGAATGACGAGAATGGCGATCCGGCCGGTGTAGTGGTGTCTTCCTCCGGCTATGAGCAGGAAGGCTGGGACGTGCTGGAGAATGATCAGATGATCATCGCGTCCAACCGCAACGGTACCTACCGTCTGCGTTCCATCTGAACCGTTCCTCGACCGTTCCTCGGCTCCCGCTGACGGGAGCTGGCTCGCGAAGCGAGACTGAGGGTGGTCTGATTGATGGAAACGAACCACCCCCAGTCAGCTTCGCTGACAGCCCCCGCCAGCGGGAGCTCAGATCACTCGCATCCCGTACTTCTCAGCCAACACCGGAATATCCGGTACGCCATATTTGGCCACCAGATCTAGCCAACGCCGCTTATTATCCTCGCCAAATCGTTCGGCTCGAGCCGTATACGCCTCGACTTGCAAGAACTTCGGCGGCACCGACTTGCTGTGGAACTTATCGGCGTACATCACCACTTCCTGCTCGAGATTCATCGGCACATAGTCGGCCGGGGGCAGAGGAAGCTCCTGCTTCACCACGTCCTCGCACGTGAGCCCCACGCCGGTATGGTTGCGGCAGAACTGGGCGATGTACTCGTCCACACCCTCATCGAGCAAATACTCGTAACCCTTAAGGCCGTGCAGAATATACCGCTTCTTGCTGAACTTGAGCGGCTCGCCGTCCGAACCGTCATGCTTGAACACGCGATATGTGCCGATGTCGTGCAGCAGCCCGCCGATGAGCACCAGATGCTCGTCCAGTAGGCGTGGCGGCACCTGGCCGCCCGTGACGCCCGCAGTGGGTGGCATGGGCGTAGCCGACACAGCAGCATCTACCGTATTCTCTGTGCGACGATTGCTTCCCCACTCGGGTGCATCTTTCGGCAGCGTGCAACGACGCGTGAACAGTGCATTCTGCCGTCGCACAATCTGGCATCCGATGGTCGCCACAATCACGCAATGCGTGTGAACCAGCTCATAGGCCGCCTCGGACGGCGCAATCTTGCGATGCAGCTCGTCAATCTGCTCAAGTGTGGGAATATATCCGGTCATGATCGTCAAGTTTCGTTTCGTAAGGTCAGGATTATCCCTAGATTAGCTCGGGAATAAGCCACGTTGATGTCAGTGGGAACAGATTTGGGCCTTGTTTGACGTCTACTTGCGTTTCGAGGGGCTGATTCGATCTTCTCCGGAGATCTACTTGCGTCTCGAGGGGCTGGTGTCTAGGTAGACAACGTCCGACAATGGCGAAATGGCGTTGCGCCAAGCCGTTTCTACATGCGTTTGACTGAATGACCAGCCCCTCGAAACGGAAGTAGACTTCCCGAGATGCGCGAATCAGCCCCTTGAAGTCGAGAAGGCCCCTGCGATTCGATATTGCCGAATCGCAGGGGCCTCCTCGACGACTTGAAATCAGATCTCGAACATCTGGTCTGCGGCTTCGGCGATCTCGCGCGAGGCGGTGAGCACGATGATGCAGTGCTTCGGGTCGCCGCTATGCGCCAGCTTGGCAAGGGCGGCGAACACGGTCACTGTGTCGTCCACGTTCAAGCCGCGGGTCGGTTCGTCGAGAATCAGCACTTCCGCTTCCGTGCTGATGGCGCGGGCAATGGCCACCAAGCGCTGCTGCACCACGGGTAGCTTGCTCACGGCAACGCCGCTGGTCGCCTCCGAGAAGCCGACCTTGGCCAGCAGTTCACGAGCGATCACCGGCTTGGGCTTCAGGAAGTTACGGTTGGAGGCATTCATGGCATAGAGCACGTTCTGCTCGGCGTCCAGATCGGGCTGCACGGCGTGCAGCTGCGGTACGATGCCCAGACGGTGACCACGCAGATCCACAGGCTCCAGTTCGGCGATGTTGGCGCTCTTATTCATCACCGTGCCGGACTTCGGCTGTACAAGGCCGCTCATCACGCCCATAAGCGCGCGGCGCTTGGTGTCTGCGGTCAGTCCCGAGTCAGGGTCGTCGGTGATGAGCAGTGCGTAGGCGTGACCCACGTAGCAGGCGAATTCCACGCTGTCGAGTACGTTGATCTTGCCTTTGGCGCCGGGAACGGTGACTTTGTTCAGCGCAAAGGTCGGGTAGGTCTTGAGCAGGATGTCATCCGCGCCGCCGCCCACGAGCACGCGATCGATGCGCGAGGCGAGCGTCATGGTCGGTTCGGTGGCCTTGGCCGCCGGCGCTGCGTGTTCGACCAATTCGTCTTTGCCGCCAGATTTAGCCAGGTTCAGCGTCTCGTTGACGCGGTCCGCATTGCGCTTGGTCGCTGCGGCGGAGGTGTCTGCGGAAGCCAGAGCGTCCGCTTCTGCCTCGCTGAGTTCTGCGCCCGCGTTGTCCTCGGCGGTGGCGTCTGAGGCCTCAGTGACATCCGCGGCGCTTTCGGCGCTGGCCATGATGCTGTAGATATCACCGGAGGCATTGTCGTCGGCGTCATCCGCACCCTCGAGGTCGAGACCATCCGCATCGTCAAAGATGACGCTGAACTGGATGGAATCGGCCGGAGCGGGCTTGATGGCATCCTTGGATGCCATGGCCGATTCGGCCGTGTTCTTCAGGGCTTCGTCCTTGCTGAGTTCCTGTTCGTTCTTCTCGCTCATGCCTTCGCCTCCGCATCGTCGTTGGACGTAGTCGTGGTAGTGGTCACAGCCTTGCCGAGTTCGGCAACCTCGTCGTCAGCCTCTTCAATGGTCTCGATTTCGCTGACTGTGCCCCAGTCGCCATCAGCGGCAAAGAGCTTGGCTGCGCTGAAGAACGCAAGTCGCAAGGCCGCAAGAATAGCCAGCGCTAAAATGGCGCCGAGCCCGCCCCAGACCATCTGCCAAATCAGGCTAGAGGTGACTGCGGTAGTGTGGCCGGAGATCAATGCCGCGCCGATGGGCTTTGCCGCAAAGGCGCCACCGACCAGGCCGATCACATAGAACGGCAGGGTGGCGAAGAACACCTCAAGCATGAATTGCCAGCCAAGGCGGCCGCGAGTTACGCCGGAAACCAGCGCCATGCCGATTTCATCATTGCGCTTCGGCGTCCACGCGGCCAGCAGCACTAGGGCCAGCAACAGCACGCCACCCACGGTGAGCAGCACGATCACGCCGGTCTTGGCACGAGCAGCCAAGGTATCCAACGGCTCAAGCGACTTGGTGTAAGCCTCGAGCGAGGGGGAAGAGATGGTGTAGCCCTTGGCCGGCAGCTTGGCTTTCTTCAGCGTTTTCAGCAGAGAATCATATGTAGCAGAATCCGTGACGTTGAACACCACGTTCAGGTCAGGCAGCTCCCACCCGGAGGCGGTTTCATTGCTGTACTGCGGGTCGAGTCCGGCCTTGGAGAAGGTCTGGTAGTTCGTGAAGATCGCGTTCTCGCGATTGCGGGCGGCAACCACCGGGTTGTCCACGGTGGATTCGGAGGTGTACTTGTAGATGCCGCGCACCTTGAGCTCTGCGGTGTCTGATGCGCTGGTGGCAGTGGCTACCTTGAACGTATCGCCCACCTTAAGATTATTGGCCTTGGCAAACGCTTCAGAGACCAATGCGCCGGTGGTGTCTGGGTTGGCGGATTTGTTGTTATAGCTCAGGCCCTTGCCGTCCACGATTTCAAAGGTGCCAAGATCGCTTGCTTTGGCCGCGTCCTTGGTCCAGAATGCGCGCCAAACCAGCTGGCCGCCGGTCTTATCGTCGGAAGCGGAGCCGAGCGAGCCGCCATCGAGCGCTTTCAAATCGCCACTCACGCGGGCGGGTACTGTTCCGGTAACGGTGAAGTCGAGCGTGGTACCGGCGGTCTGAATAGCCGAGGCGTAATCGGTGTACGACGACCAGGTCATGTAATGCTTGGTGGTGGCCGAGTCGGTGGCGGAGACCTTCTTCCAGGTGGCCGCGCTCGGGCGAATCGCCATATTGGCTTTCTGCGAATTGTATGTGGTGGTGTGTGCGGTGGTGTTTTCCTGCACAATGGCCAGTCCGGCAACCGTGCCGAACGTGACTGCCAGAGTGATGAACGCGGTTAGGGTGGTGCGTCCCTTGGAACGCATCAAAGCCCGCCAGGCGTTGCTGAGGACGAACATGTGTACCTCTCCCGTTCTCCTAAGCCGAACAAATCAATACGGCTCTACTATTGTTGCGCTTCGTGACCGTTTTCTTGCGCAATACTGTTATACCCCTCAATGAAGTCTGGGAATGCGCTGGGAACAAACATGGTCAATGTGGGTAAAAGCGATGCAAAAAACTGCGCATAATCGCGCGGAACATGGAAATTCTGTTGCGATTCGTCGTATCAGGAATAGGTTCATCGCATTCTGTTACACTTACCCACGATGTATAACACCTATTATTCGCAGAGTCGACGTGCTCTTGTGAGGCTGCCGCGCAGTGCGGAACGGCCTCGATATCGGCAAGAGCATAGCTCGTCTTGGACGGTTGCAGCACATGCCTGATGCATCCGTCTTGCGAAACAGGGAGGCAAAGGATATGGCGAACCGGCACGCACAGAACAATCTGCCCAATTTTGGTTGGCAGAAGGTGCGCGGCCCCCATCACATCATGGCATACCGGACGAGCCGCAAGGCCGCTGCAGCCGTGTCCATGGCTGTTATTGCCGTGCTGGTGTTTGTGGGAACGTTCGCCGCTGCCACTTGGGCCGATGTGTCTGGCGCGGTCAGCAGCCAGAAGGTGCAGGTCATCCAGCAGAAGGGTGCCAAGAAAGTAGATGACTCACCGGTGGATCCGTATGCCAATAAGGTAATCAACATTCTGTTGATTGGTCAGGATACGCGTGATGGTGCGGGTAACTCCGCGATTGGCGGTAGCGGCAGCGACGTTGCGGATCTGCATAATTCCGATACCACGATGATTCTGCAGATCGCCGCAGACCGTAAGAGCATGAATCTGGTATCGATACCGCGCGATCTCATGGTCTCCACTCCGGGCTGCCAGACCACTAACGGCGAGATTGCCGCGCAGTCTTCGGTGATGTTCAACTCCATTTTTGCCAACGGCTACTCGCAGGGCGGCGACGTGGCCTCGGCTGCCAGCTGCACCATGAACGAGGTGAACCATCTGAGCGGCCTGGACATCCAGAACTTCATGGTGGTTGACTTCGGCGGCTTGGTCAACATGATTGATGCCATCGGAGGTGTGGATATCTGCATCCCTACGCAGATGACGGATGTCTACACCGGATTGAACCTTTCCCCAGGCATGCAGCATTTGACCGGTGGCCTGGCAACACAATATGCACGTATGCGCCACGGTACGGGCACGGACGGCTCGGACACCATGCGTACCACGAGGCAGCAGTATCTGATCAGGCAGCTGGTGAAGACGGCATTGTCTAAGAACTACTTCACACAGACGAGCGAGCTGTATCAGCTGGCAAAGTCGGCGCTGGACTCGGTGCAGATGAGCGAAGGCCTGGCTAATGTAGGTACATTGGCTGGTCTGGCTACTAGCTTGAAGAACTTCAGCATGGATAACCTTTATTCCATGACGATTCCGATTACCCCGTGGGTGGAAGATCCCAATCGCAGCCAGCTGGCCGACGGTGCAGATGCCGTGTGGGAGAAGTTGCGCAAGGGGCAGCCGCTGGTGGATAAGGCCGAGACAGCGGCCACCGTTGATGGCACTACCACTACGGACGGTACGACCGCTGATGGTGCGACCGCCGATGGAACCACTGCTGACGGAACTGTCACCGACAGTTCCACCTACAACGAAAAGATCGGCGTGATCACCCAGGCTGACGGTACCTTGATTGACGCCCAGACCGGCGGCATCATCGATCCTGAGACCGGAGCAATCCGCAGTTCTGTGACTGGCCAGTTCATTGGTATGAACAACCGGTACATCGAAGTGACCTACTGCGGTGTGACTTACTAGCACTTATTAACACTATTGACAGCTCGCATGGCAAACCTCAGGTTCTGGCTCACCGTGCTTTGCTGGCCACGCTCGAATCGTAACGATTGCGGGAAAAGTTGCGTGCAATTTGTTGAGGCAAGGTCACTGGTTCTGTTTTATGCAACGTGCCGGGTATGGTGGTGACTTGATTGTGGTGTGCGGGCAAGCGAAGTGCTTGCTGGACGCAAATAGAGCATTGCTGGTATGAATGTCTAAATACTCGGTGCGAAAATAAGAAACGGTAAGGGACGCTGATGTCAGCGAAGAGAATGATGAGTGCGGTTGCGGTACTTGCGTCAATGACGCTGGTAAGTGCGGTGTGCGCAGCACCGGCTAGTGCATTGAGCGATGTGAGCGTGGACGCGCTTGCAGATGCGTCGACGGATCCGTTCAGGACACAGACAATCTCCGATGACACCGCTGCTGATGCCATGCCGGATAACCCGGACGCTGCCTTGCCGGATCAGGTTTCTGCTGCGATCCCTGACGATGCAACTGTGGTCTCCGAAGATCATGCCGTTACCGCCGACGGCGAACTGAAGAACATCACCACCGGTGAGACCGTGACTGATCCTGCTCTTGTGGGTACGCAGGATTCTCAGCCTGATCCGCTTGCCAAGACTGACGGTGAATCGTTTATTCCGGTGCAAGCCGATGAGGTCAAACAGAAGGTTGCGGCCAACGGCGGCGACGCGAATGCGGGAGCGGCTGATGCGCAGACCGCCCCAGACACGCCTGATACTCAGCCCGAGCAGCCCCGGCCTAATGATTCGAGTGACTCTGAACAGCCCAATCAGTCCGATTCCTCCGCCCCGTCGGATTCTGCGAGTACTTCTGATTCCGGCGAAGCCATAGGTAACGCTTCGGACAGTGCAACTGCTACGAATGGTGCGGCCAAGGCCACTACCAAGGGTTCAGTGCGACTTGCCGCATTGCAGAACAATGAATACGGTGCTCACTGGGGCTCCTACAACGGTACGGCAGCGTTTTTCGACGCGTCAAACAATCTGTTTGTCCAGCAGGCCAAAGGTGTGATTGATGTTTCTGCCTGGCAGGGCAATATCAACTGGCAGGCCGTGAAAAACTCAGGCGTGGAAGGCGCAATCATTCGCATTGGCTACGGGTGGGACAACGGGTTTGACAAGCAGGCACTTCGCAATATCAGCGAGTGCAGGCGTTTGGGTATTCCGTTTGGCATATACCTCTATTCGTACGCTTATGACGCCAATACCGGTGCTGCTGAGGGATCCAGTTTAGTGAACCTGCTGCAGAAAGCCGGTGTGAGCTCAAGCGATTTGGGCTATCCGGTGTATTACGACTTAGAGAGGTGGACCTGGACGGGTCATGAGGTGCCCAACGACCCTGGGACGTATGACGGCATTGTCAATGCTTGGTATGGCAGGTTGCAATCCGCTGGATACAACAATCTTGCTGTGTATTCATACACTTCTTATCTGAATACTGCGCTCAATAGTGGCAATATCCACTCTAAGACCCGTTGGGTTGCGCAGTATGGTTCCTCGATGGGCTATACGGCATTCCCCACCAACGACCGTGGCTGGCAGTACACCAGCAGGGGCAGCGTGAGCGGCATTAGCGGCACCGTGGATTTGAATGCGTTTGGTAATCAAACTGCCACGTCCTCGGCTCCTAGCGTTCCTGTCTACCGTGTCTACAATCCCAACAGCGGATTGCACCATTACACGATGAATTACAACGAAGTCATAATGCTGGTTGGTAAGGGGTGGCGATACGAGAAAACCGCCTTTAGAGCGGGCCAATCCGGCATACCTGTCTACCGTGTCTACAATCCGAATGACGGAAACCATCTGTTCACGATGAATAGTTACGAGCGAGACAATCTGGCTCGTTTGGGGTGGCACGATGAAGGCGTGTCTTGGTACGTGCCTTCCGGCGGATCCATTAACGTATACCGTTTGTATAACCCGAACAATGGTGAGCATGTTTTCACCACGGAATATGGCGAGTATGTGCTTGTTGGCAGGGCTGGATGGCATCAGGAAGGCGTTGCCTGGACATCTCTGTGATTGTCTTGTGTTCAGCTGTTTGCTTGCTGTGAGCGGTGTGCTCGCACTCATATCGTTCTATGATGGAGTCTGAGAAGACTTGAGAGGTGGAACGCTATGAGAAGGACTATCACTAAGCATGCATTCGTCGTAATAGCGGTTATGGCGGCGTTTATGGCAGTGCTGTTGTCACCTATTCCACAGGCCTCAGCAGATGAGGGCTCGCGAGACATGTACCGTCTCTACAATCCGAATTCCGGCGAGCACTTCTACACGGCAGACAGCAACGAGCGCGATCATCTTACTGGCGTTGGCTGGGTGTACGAGGGTATTGGTTGGCGCGCACCGGTTCAATCGTCTGTTCCGGTGTACCGTTTGTATAACTCCAATGCCGGTGACCACCATTACACGCTGAACAGTTATGAGAGGGACATGCTTGTCTCGAAAGGTTGGCGATATGAAGGTATCGGTTGGTATTCCTCCGATACTAATCGAAGCTATCCGCTGTACCGCCAGTACAATCCGAATGCCAAAGCCGGTGCTCATAACTACACGTTGAACAGCAATGAGAAAGACATGCTGGTTCGCGCGGGTTGGCATGATGAAGGATTGGCCTGGTATGGTGTCGGTCCAGGTGAAGGAGCGCCGGTTCCGCAATATCAGCGGCCATCCGGTGGCACGTACCCGAACCTGAGCGTAACGCCGAACCTGAGTATCAATGTATCGATTGCCGATCAACGTGTATATGTCAAAAGTGGTTCAAACGTTATCTACACGCTGATTGCTTCAACGGGCGTCAACAACGCAACTCCTAGGGGAACTTTCCGTATCGGGAATCGTGGTTCCTCCTTCTACAATGCACGCGAGGGTATGGGGGCCAATTACTGGGTTGCATTTGAACCCACCAATACGTATCTTTTCCATTCGGTTCCCACGAATTCGAGTGGTCAATACATCGTCAGTGAAGGCTATAAGCTAGGTCAGCCCGCCTCACACGGATGTGTTCGCTTGAGCATCCCGGACGCTCAGTGGTTTTATCAGCAATTACCGAGTGGAACCGTGGTGCATATTTTTTGATGTCGCGAATGCGCGGTGCCGCTGATGCTGATCAATAGGCAGATACCGTTGGACTAGTGCAACTGATGATTGTCGTTGGCTTTTTGCTGGCATTAGGATTATTGATATTTCGTGGATAGTCGGCAGATATACATCTGTGTGTCGGCAGCGGCACATATCTATCATTGGTGGGGAGAGGAAAACTTAATAGAAGTGAGGAGTGGTTATGCGAATCACAATGAAGCGAATTTGTGCCGTAATTTCGGGATTGATGATGGTGCTATCTATAGCGATGGCAGTCTCCGGCCCTGCGCATGTGGCATATGCGGATGAGGGCTCCCAAGAGATGTATCGTATGTACAATCCGAATTCCGGTGAGCATTTCTATACGGCGAATAGCTATGAACGGGATAATCTGAAAAGCCTTGGCTGGCACTATGAAGGTGTCGGATGGGTGGCTCCGGTGACGTCATCGGTTCCGGTTTACCGTCTATATAATTCCAATGCCGGTGATCACCACTACACGATGAACAGCTACGAGAAGGACATGCTCGTCTCGAAGGGTTGGCGGTATGAGGGTATCGGCTGGTATTCTGCCGATACGACGAACGAATTCCCGTTGTACCGTCAATATAATCCGAATGCCAAAGCCGGCGCTCATAACTACACGTTGAATAGCAATGAGAGAGATGCACTGGTTCGTGCGGGTTGGCGTGATGAAGGTTTGGCTTGGTATGCATTAGGGCTTGGTGGGCCAGCTCAGTCGCAGCCGTCCACTCCGTCGCGGCCGTCTGGCCCTGCAACGGTTCCCGGGGCCATTACCCCTGGTGCATGGTGCAAGAAGATTGAAGCAGGCCAATACGGGCGCAGCGAAGATGGAGATTTGTACCAGTGCTCGTATCAGCCTGGTGACAAAATACCGCATTGGTATCGAGTGCAGTGAGTGTGACCAATAGACACTGATTACACATTCATGAGCCGTCCGCAACAAGTCAATCTAGTTGCGGACGGCTCATCAGTATATAAGAGCGTTTCCATGCTCTATTCAGAACGTTGACGCTTAGTGAAGTGTCGCCTGAGGTATGCGAATTGGTTGGTGTCGGTGATGAAGGTCTTGCGGTCGTTCTTGGCGATGACGTCGAGGATGATGCCGGTGGCGAACAGCAGCAGGCCGACGATGACGAGCATGATGGCGCCGATGAGCGTGGGGAAGCGGGCCACGAGCCCGGTCTTGGTGAACTCGTAGGTGACCCCCCCGCACAGCAGGATGCCGATGGCGCCGATGAGAAGGCCGATGGTGCCGAAGAAGGGCAGGGGCTTGTATTCGCGGATCATGCGGAATATGGTGCTCATGACCTTGATACCGTCGCCCACGGTGTCGAGCTTGGATACTGATCCGGCGGGCCGGTCCCGGTACTGGATGGGCATCTCGTAGAGCCGTAGGTTGTTGTTCAGCGAGTGGATGGTCATCTCGGTCTCGACTTCGAAGCCGCGCGAGAGCACGGGATAGGTCTTGACGAACGTGAAGCTGAACGCCCGGTATCCGGTCATGATGTCGGTGACATGCGCATTGAACAGGCCGTTGATGGAACCGCGGACCAGCCGGTTGCCGAAGTTGTGGAAGGGCCGCTTGTTCTCTTGGAAGTAGGTGGAGGAGAGCCGGTCGCCGATGACCATGTCGTAGCCGTCGAGCACCTTGGACACCATGGCGGGTGCCGCGTCGGCCGGGTAGGTGTCGTCGCCGTCGGCCATGACGTACACGTCCGCGTCGATGTCCTCGAACATGGCCCGGATCACGTTGCCCTTGCCCTGGCGGGGCTCGCGGCGAACGATGGCGCCCTCGGCTGCGGCGATCTCGGCGGTGCGGTCGGTGGAGTTGTTGTCGTACACGTAGACCGTAGCATCCGGCAGCGCGGCCTTGAAGTTGCGCACCACCTTGCCGATCGTGACCTCCTCGTTAAAACAAGGAAGAAGCACCGCAACGGAAGGCTGATTATTCTCGAACATGGTGGTTACTATACTTGTTGGCCAGTACCCGTGTGCGACACTTAAGGAAGTATTTTGGCAACAAAGCGACTGCAAGGGACGCGTTACTCTAAGCCATCACCTCTTGCTGCCCGAGGTTTTCTTATCCGCCTGATAGCGGTATTCATATGCGCAGCAGTGGCGTCAAGCATGGTTATGTCGGCGTATCCAAGCATTCGCGAACGTCTGTTTCGGCTGGCTCCTGTTGCTTCAACGGAGTCTGTTCCGGTGCTGTGCATCCGGTTCCTGCTGATATTGATGCCTCTGCTGGTGATTGGCGCCATGATTGCTTTTGGCGTGAAGCCGGTGGGTATGTGGATGCACCGCCATCGCTTCATACTCGGAGCAAGTGTCATAGCGGCTTGCGTGCTGTTGAATATTAGCGGCTCATCCATAGGCATGTGGAATTACTGGCTGGGACATGACATGTCTACGGACGTGGTATGGGGAACCCCTCGCATAATACGAACCGACGAATATGTGGTGGGCACTCCTCTGGCTTTTTCGCAAAGCTACTCCGGGTATAGCTACTTTAATGATTTGTTTGGCAATAAACCGGCGGACATGTTCATCGTCAAGGATGCACCTGTGCTGGCTCTTGCCGAGTTGTTTAGGCCGTTCCATTGGGGGTATATCCTCTTCGGCAGTAGCCGAGGACTTGCTTTTTATTGGTCTGCGCGCCTAGTGGTACTTTTCTTGGCCGCATATGAGTTCTTCCTCTGCATCAGCAATGATCGCCGGCAGGAGAAACACAAGGGTGTAGCGTTCGTTGGTGCAATCCTCATTGCATGTGCCCCGTTGGTGCAATGGTGGTTCGCAGTCAACGCACTGCCTGAGATGCTTATCGCAATATTCGTGTCCATCGTGTGCTTTGATCGATATCTTGGCGATACCGAGTCTGGCCATAGGGCCGCATATGCCGCAGTGATTCTGATATGCGCCGGGATGTTTGCACTGACCTTGTATCCCGCATGGCAAATCTCTCTGGGTTATCTTCTTGCGGTGCTGATTCTTTGTATTGTCATACGGCATTGGGGACATATTCGAATTTCACAGAAAGACGCCCTGATTTTTGTGGGCGAAATTGCCTTATTCTGTGTGATTCTTGGCTCTGCAGTGGTGACTTCGTGGGGCACAATTCAATCCATGCTGCACACGGCATATCCGGGCGCAAGGCAATCCATCGGAGGAGGGCTGCCCCCTCTGTCGCTGATATCATCCGTGGGCACTCTCTTTTTCCCGTTCAAGGATTATGCCGTTGACTCTGTAACAACAAATATGGTTGAGGCATCACGTTTCGTAGATCTATTCCCGCTCGGAATAATTCTTGCCGTATTCGGCATGATAAAGCGCAAAAAAGTGGATGTGCTTAGTGCCTGGCTTATTACAGTCATAACGTTGTTCTCAGTATTTGCCTGCGTGGGTATGCCGCTTTGGCTTTCTAAGATAATGATGTTGACTTCTGTGACTAGCGGCCGATGCGTGGTGGTTTTGGGCGTTGCGAATATCGCAGTGTTGGTGCGTGCGGCGGCCATTATCGATGGCGAACTTTCTTGGAAGCAGTCATTACTGGTGACTTTTGTGTTTGCCGCGATATTGGCATGGGCTAATCATGCGATGTATCTCTCGTACATTGGGCGGCTGCTGGTCGTGGTGTGTTTTGCCATAGCGGGTTTGCTCAGTTTCGCTGTTCTGAATAACGGCGTAATTGCTCGCACAGTTGTGGCGCCAATTGTGTCCGTTGGGCTGTTGGTATCAGGTTTGTCTGTGAATCCTGTGCAGTATGGGAGTGCGCCCGTGACTAAGCAGCCGCTGATACAACAAGTGCAGTCGCTGCAATCTGAGAATCCAGGAATGTGGGCAATAGATGATGCATTCGGCTCTCAGCTGGCGAATCTTGCAGTGGCAAATGGAATAAACACATTGAATGCGTTGGAAGTCACTCCTGATCTTGCCACATGGAAGAAGCTTGATCCCAATGGACAATGGGAAGAAATCTACAATCGGTATGCATTTGTTTCTGTGAATGTCGTGGAACAGGAGTCGGCCGATGTGTTCACATTAGTCGCGCCTGATTCGTTTACCGTGCATGTCACGCCGGAGCAATTGCGCAAGCTAGGTGTGAGCAATGTGCTTTCTCCGCAGAAACTGGATGCGATGCAGTTCAATGGGTATTCGTTCGAGCGCATTGGCGAAACGATTAATGGGCGAACCCCATATCGGATTGTTCAGCACCAGTAACAATGTCTTTTCTCGCCGTCTCGGTATGCCTGACGGTATGCTGTAGGTTATGGCTGAAGAACTGTTTACTCCCCATAACATCATTGTGACCGGTGGCTGTGGTTTCATCGGTTCGAATTTCGTCCATTACGTGTACAACAACCATCCGGACGTGCATGTGACGGTTTTGGACGCGTTGACGTATGCGGGCAACCTGGAGAACATCAGGGGCATCCTGGGCGACCGTGTGGAGTTCGTGCACGGCAACATCTGCGACGCCGAGCTGCTCGACAAGATCGTGCCGGGTCATGACGCGATCGTGCACTACGCCGCGGAATCCCACAACGACAACTCGATCGCGAACCCGGAGCCGTTCCTGAAGACGAACGTGGAGGGCACGTTCCGCCTGTTGGAGGCGGCCCGCAAGTACGACGTGCGCTACCACCACGTGAGCACGGACGAGGTGTACGGCGACCTGGCTTTGGACGATCCGGCCAAGTTCACGGAGCGGACCCCGTACCATCCGTCCAGCCCGTACAGCTCGACGAAGGCGAGCTCCGACCTGCTGGTGCGCGCATGGCACCGCACGTTCGGCATCCGCGCCACGATCAGCAACTGCTCGAACAACTACGGCCCCTTCCAGCATGTGGAGAAGTTCATCCCGCGCCAGATCACGAACATCCTTGAGGGCCTGCGCCCGAAGCTGTACGGCAACGGGGAGAACGTGCGCGACTGGATCCATACGGACGACCACTCCACCGGCGTGTGGACCATCCTGACCAAGGGCCGTCTGGGCGAGACCTACCTGATCGGCGCGGACGGGGAACGCAACAATATCACCGTGCTGCGCGACATCCTGACCGTGATGGGCAAGAGCCCGGACGCGTTCGACTGGGTGAAGGACCGTCCCGGCCACGACCGCCGCTACGCGATCGACTCCACCAAGCTGCGGACCGAGCTCGGCTGGAAGCCGACGCACACGGACTTCCAGAAGGGCCTGGAGCAGACCATCAAGTGGTACACGGACAACCGTGCCTGGTGGGAGCCGGCCAAGGCCGCCACCGAAGCCAAGTACAAGCAGCAGGGACAGTGATCCGATCATGGCATTTGAATTCGAGAAGGAACTGAAGGTCGAGAAGACGAACATCCCGGGCCTTCTGGTGTTCGACCTGCCGGTGCATGGCGACAACCGTGGCTGGTTCAAGGAAAACTGGCAGCGCGCCAAGATGATGGGTCTGGGTCTGCCGGACTTCGGCCCGGTGCAGAACAACATCAGCTACAACGCCACCAAGGGCGTCACCCGTGGCATTCACGCGGAGCCGTGGGACAAGTACATCAGCATCGCGGCCGGCGAGGTCTTCGGCGCATGGGTTGACCTGCGCCCGGGCGAGAGCTTCGGCCAGGTGTACACGACCCGTTTGGATCCGTCCAAGGCAATCTACGTGCCTCGCGGCGTGGGCAACAGCTTCCAGGCACTGCAGGACGGCACGGTGTACACGTATCTGGTGAACGCGCACTGGTCGCTCGAACAGAAGAAAACCTACACGTTCGTGAACCTTGCGGATCCGGAACTGAACATCCAGTGGCCGATTCCGCTGGAGGAGTCCGAGCGCAGCGAGGCCGATCTGCACCATCCGATGCTCAAGGACGCCAAGCCCATGGCTCCCAAGCGCACCCTGGTGACGGGCTGCAACGGCCAGCTGGGCCACGCGATTCGCGCCTACGCGGAAGCGCATGGTCTGGAGGGCTTCGAGTACACGGACATCGACGAGTTCGACTTCTCCGACCCGAAGGCATACGAGGCATACGATTGGAGCCTGTACGGCACGATCATCAACGCCGGTGCCTACACGGCCGTCGACAAGGCCGAGACCGCTGAAGGCCGTCCGATCGCGTGGAAGGCGAATGCCCAGGGTCCGGCTCTGCTGGCCAAGGTGGCCAAGGACCACCACATCACCCTCGTGCACGTGAGTTCGGATTATGTGTTCGACGGCACCGCCAAGGAACACACGGAGACGGAGGCGTTCGCCCCGCTTGGCGTGTACGGCCAGACCAAGGCTGCGGGCGACATCGCCGTGGCCAACGCACCCGAGCATTACATCCTGCGTTCCAGCTGGGTGATCGGCGAGGGGCGCAACTTCGTGAAGACCATGATGATGCTGTCCAACAAGGTCGCCGACCCGGCCGACAAGCTGAATCAGGTCACCGTGGTGGACGACCAGTACGGTCGCCTGACCTTCACCCGCGACATGGCCGAGGCGATCTTCCACCTGCTTGACAGCCACGCCCCCTACGGCACCTACAACCTGACCGGTTCCGGCGCCGTGAAGTCCTGGGCTGATATCGCGGCCGAGGTGTTCGACCTGACGAACGGCAACGGCAGCAAGGTCAAGCCCATCAGCACCGCCGAGTACTTCGCGAACGCGACCAACCCGGTATCTCCGCGTCCGGTCAACTCCGCACTGGATCTTGCCAAGATCGGTGAAGCCGGATACGCGCCCGCTGACTGGGAAGAGACCCTCAAGACCTACGTGCAGAAGGAACTCGGCTGATAGCTGTTCATAACAGTTGACTTCAAGTGATAAAACCGCGCAGGCTCTCTGCGTGGTTTTTCATTTTGAATAAGAGTTAGCTAAGCTGAATATGTTTGTAGACGAATAATGAGTAAAACGTTGTGGAAAGCAGGTTTTTCATGAAAGGCATCATTCTCGCTGGAGGTTCGGGCACGAGACTGTACCCTCTGACCACGGTGACCTCGAAGCAGCTGCTTCCCGTGTATGACAAGCCGATGATCTACTACCCGTTGAGCGTGCTGATGATGGCGGGCATCCGTGACATTCTGATCATCTCCACGCCGAAGGATCTGCCGAACTTCGAGCGTTTGTTGGGAGACGGCTCCCAGTATGGCGTGAGCTTCTCTTACAAGGTGCAGCCTTCCCCGGATGGCCTGGCCCAGGCATTCATCCTCGGCGAGGAGTTCATCGATGGTGAGCCGTGCGCGCTGGTGCTCGGCGACAACATCTTCTACGGCAACGGTTTGGGCAGGACACTGCGCAAGGCCGCCACGGTGGAACATGGTGCCACAGTGTTCGGCTACTACGTCGACGATCCTGAGCGATACGGCGTGGTCGAATTCGATGAGAACAAGAAGGCCATCTCCATCGTTGAGAAGCCGGAGCACCCGGCCAGCAACTATGCGGTGACCGGCCTGTACTTCTACGACGAACGCGTCACCGAGTTCGCCAAGCAGGTCAGGCCGTCCCCCCGTGGCGAGCTGGAGATTACCGATCTGAACAAGATGTATCTGGAAGACGGCACCCTCAATGTGCAGACGCTTGGCCGCGGCTATGCCTGGCTGGATACCGGCACCATGGACTCCCTGTATGAGGCAGGCGAATTCGTGCGCACCGTGCAGCGTGCTCAGGGCCTGCCGATCGCCGTTGCCGAAGAAATCGCTTTTGAGAACGGTTGGATTACTCGTGATGAGCTGATGGAGGCCGCTGTGAAGTATGGCAAGAGCCCGTATGGCAAGCATCTGAAGGATGTGGCGGATAATAAGTTCATCGTCAAACCGATGGATCGATAGACCTTCACTGAAAACCCGCATAGATTGTTAGTCCGCGCTGATAAAATATGCGGGTTTGTTGTATTTGAGGAGCAATTTTGAACATCACGGAAATCTTCACCAGGAAGAACCGCCTATTACTGAAGGCGATGGTTAGCACCGACTTCAAACTTCGTTACCAGCAGTCCTTCTTGGGATACATCTGGTCTGTGCTCAAGCCACTGATGCTGTTCACCATCATGTATCTCGTGTTCGTCCGGTTCCTGAAGTTCGGTGCTGATGTGCCTCACTTCTCCGTGGCGCTTTTGCTGGGCATCATCATGTGGAATTTCTTCAACGAAACCACTACCGGCGGCATGATGTCGATTGTGGGGCATGGTGATCTGCTGCGCAAGATTCACTTCTCGAAGTATGTGATTGTCATTGCCTCATCCATGAGCGCCATGATTAACTTCGGCATCAACTTTGTTGTGGTGGTGGTATTTGCTCTGATTAACGGCGTCAGTCTTACCTGGTCGTGGTTGCTGATGGTTCCTCTGGTGCTTGAGTTGTATATGCTGTCGTTGGGAATCGCTTTCTTCCTCAGTGCCGTGTATGTCAATCTGCGTGACTTGAACCCCATCTGGGAAGTGGTAATGCAGGCTGGATTCTATGCCACGCCTATTATCTACCCTATTTCCCTTATCACTTCAAAGGCGGGCGAATATGGTCCGATATTTGCCCGGCTCGATCTGATTCTCAACCCAGTGGCGCAAATCGTTCAGGATGCGCGTCATGTGATGATTAGCCCTGCAAATCAGACCATTTGGCAGTGGGTGGATAACCCATTCCTGCAGTGCTGGCCGATTATTCTTTCTGTACTGATCTTCTTGGGTGGTTTGAAGTATTTCACCGTTAAATCCCAGTACTTCGCGGAGTTGGTGTGACGATGAACAAGATGGACAAAGCGATGGAGCAGAAGAACGCTGACCGACCGGTGGCGCTCAAGGTGGAGCACGTATCCAAGAACTTCAAACTTCCGGTTGAACGTGCTGGCAGCCTGAAGAACATGCTGTTCAATTGGCTCCGTGGCATTCGCGGGTACCGTACGCAGGAAGTGCTGAAAGACATCACCTTTGATATCAAACAAGGTGAGTTTTTCGGCATTGTCGGTAAGAACGGCTCTGGTAAATCCACTCTGCTGAAACTGATTTCCCAGATTTACACGCCGAATACAGGCACAATCGAGGTGGACGGCAAACTCGTGCCCTTTATTGAGTTGGGTGTTGGATTCAATCCTGAACTGACTGGCCGCGAGAACGTATATCTCAATGGTGCCATGCTTGGTTTCTCCAACGACGAGATTGATGCCATGTATGACGACATCGTGGAGTTCGCCGAACTCGGCGACTTCATGGAACAGAAGCTGAAGAACTACTCCAGCGGTATGCAAGTGCGTCTGGCATTCTCTGTGGCAATTAAATCGCAGGGCGACATCCTCGTTCTTGATGAGGTGCTTGCCGTGGGCGATGAAGCTTTCCAGAAGAAGTGCCAGAACTATTTCTTTGAGGCGAAGCGCAACAAGAAGACGGTTATTCTGGTCACCCACTCCATGCCGGATGTGCGCAGGTATTGCGATCGGGCAATGCTCATTCAGGACGGCTATATTGCGAAGATCGGCGACCCTGACGAGATTGCCGATGCTTACTCGGATTCGTTCCTTCCCCCGCGCGAAGTAGTGGAGGCACGGCAAAAGGAAGCGGCTATTCGCAATGCCGTGACCGTGAATGCCGTAAACGTTGCCGTCGATGGCGAGACGCAGAAATTCCTGGATACGCGCGAGGACTTCACCATGAATGTTGACTTCGAATGCGATCGTCCGGTTCCTGCGAACCAGCTGTTCATCGATGTGTTTGATGGCCGCAATGTTCCCGTGCTTTCCATGCCGTTTGGCTTCGAGGACGATAAGATTTCAGCCGGTAAGCATACGGCCGAATTTGCGGTGAAGAATGTGCTCGCATTTGGCGATTTCCGCATCTGTATTGCTCTGCAGACGGACTCTGAGCGTTTGCAGTTGGCAGAGAATGCCTGCAGATTCCACATCAAGGGATCCGCTGCGGAAGTGATGTCAGTGGTGAACCCGGACAATACGGTGCAAGTGACAATCGATTAATCCGTCTGCTGAGATGATAAGGACAGAACAAGCATGCTGACGCTGTTGAATGATCGTACATATCAGGTAACAGTCGAAAAAGTAGAGAACGTCAAGGTTGGGGAACAGTCTCGGACTATAGTGACCGGCTGGGCGGTTGACAAGATGAGGCAGACCGCCCTACCACTGGCTGTAGCCGGCACGGGTATGACGGTATCGCGGAATACTCGTGTTGATCTGGAAAAGACGTATGGATTGGATCCCAGCGATCAAGCAGGCTTCACGATTGTTATTCCTCAGGGAGTGCAGAATTTCGACTTGATGTGTCAGGCGCCTGGCACGACCATGACAAGGCACATCAATGTTCAGCGTTTGATGAGTCGATTCCGCATGCAATACATCAGCACCCGCGTGCACAGGCTCATGTTTTATGCCGCGCACCTTGGCAATCGCGAGGCGATGAAGGATTTGCGAGACGCGGTAAGGCGTCGTGTTGTTGGTGAGACGGATTTTTACGATTCCTGGATTCAGCGTCATGAAACGATGACTCAGCAGGAAGCTGAGCCCGTCATTGCCGCATTTTCCAAGACTCCGCTCATCTCTGTGGTGACACCTGTGTACAACGTGGACGAGGTCTGGCTGCGCAAATGCGTTGAATCCATGCAAAACCAGTGGTACACCAACTGGGAATTGTGCCTGGCTGATGACCATTCGCCTTCTGCGCACGTCAAGCCGCTGCTGGAAGAGCTTGCCGCGAGCGATCCCCGTATCAAGATTGTCTTTCGTGACAGCAACGGACGTATTGCGGCGGCGACGAATTCTGCCATAGAACTCGCTACTGGTGATTACGTCGGCTTCATGGACAATGACGATGAACTGGCACCGCAGGCGTTGTTTGAAGTCGTCCGAGCGTTGAATGACCAGCCCGATACGGATTTCGTGTATTCCGATGAAGACAAGATTAACGAGCAGGGCAAGCGCTTTGACCCGTTCTTCAAGCCGGATTATTCGCCAAACCTATTGCTCGGTCATAACTACATCACTCATTTCGTCGTAGTGAGCCGTGCGCTGTTGGACAAGGTTGGCGCATTGCGCAGCGAATACGACGGCAGCCAGGATTATGACTTCGTGCTGCGTGCCACCGAGCATGCACATCACGTTCATCATATTCCGCAGATGCTGTACCACTGGCGCACCCTTGCAAGCTCCGTGGCCGGAGACCCCCGAAGCAAGATGTATGCCTATGAGGCTGGTCGCAAGGCGATCGAAGCGGCCTTGGAGCGTCGAGGAATAGCCGGTGACGTGCGAATGCTCGACAATCTCGGTACGTATAAGATTGACTATGCCGATTACACTCCGACAGTTGCGGTGGTTGCTTCTTCTCTGTCTGATGCGCAAGTGAAGCAGCTACGAGAGATGACGGATTATCCGTCGTTCACTGTGATTGCTGCTGCAGCGGATTCCGTCAATGATGTGGCAAAACGTCGTTCTGAAGATGTGATTGTGCTGTTGAACGGCATGAAGCCGACCGATGGCACATGGCTACGCGAAATGGTGAATTATGCGCGTCCCTCTTCTGTTGGCGTTGTGGGCGGTAAGGTGTTTGATACCAAGAAGCGTGTGCTCAATGTGGGCGTCACTCTTCGGGCGTTGAAGCAATGTGAGCCTTTTGAAATGCGCGGTTCCTGGGATGAAGGAATCGGTTACTACTTCAGAGATCTGCTTCCTCGTGACATGTTCGCGGCCACGGAAGATTGCATGCTGGTGCGTCGCAAGGAATTCGTGGAAATAGGCGGACTCAATACGCGCCTGGCAGAGGGACTGCGCGGTATTGACTATTGCGCTCGCATGTATCAGCAGTCCGGTCATACTGTGCTTTGGGAGCCGTATTCGGTTTTCACGGATTGCAAGCGTACTCACTTGTCAATCAATAAGGATGACATTGCAGAATATCTGAAGATGCATCGCGAGATCGTTGATCCGTTTGCGGCTGCATGCTTCCCGCCTGCTTCCGAGGAACAGCGGGGCATTGTATACAACCTTGATCAAGTGGATGCTAAGCAAGACGGATCCACTGTGCTCGTCAACGGATGGGCTGCCGATATACACGGTGGTGAACAGGTTGATATCTCTTTGGCGGAATCTCCTGTGGCGAGTTTGCGCAGCCTGAGCCGTTACGGTCGTCCTGACGTGAATGCAATAACTACGGTTCCCCCAGATTCTATTCTTGGTTTCCGTGCAGAAATATCGGTGCCGGGTGGACGCAAGCAATTGGCGAACGACAAGCTGCGTCTGCGTATGAGGACCTCCACAGATAGTCAGGAAGTCGTCATCCCGGTTCAGTCGTCGCCTGTTCTTGCGGGATTGTCGAACTTCCTGCGCAAGGTTGCACTACTGGGACATCCGCGTCGTACCACGAGGCGTCTGCTGGATAAGTATTGGGGCCCTCGTTGGCAGAAGCACGTGTACCATAACCTCATTCGTCGAACAGAGCGCTACGACGAGACGGCAGTGCGCAATGAGATTTCCTTGTTTGCATATCAGCCGTTGATTTCACTGCTGGTGCCGGTATATAACGTGGAGCCGAAGTGGCTGGAAAAGTGTGTGGATTCGGTTCGTAACCAGTCATACCCCAACTGGGAGTTGTGCCTGGCTGATGATCATTCGTCCGAGCCGCATGTGCGTCCGCTGCTTGAACGGTATGCACAGCAGGATTCTCGCATCAAAGTGGTGTTCCGCCCTGAAAACGGGCACATTTCCAGAGCAACGAATTCGGCTTTGGAAGAGGCCTCAGGAGAGTTCGTCGGTTTGCTTGACAATGACGATGAACTGGCTCCCCAGGCACTGTTTGAGGTAGTGAAGACCCTCAATGAGCATCCGGACACAGATCTTATCTACAGTGACGAAGACAAAGAGGACGAAGAGGGGAACCGCTTCGACCCGCATTTCAAGCCGAACTATTCTCCCGATTTGCTGATGAGTACTAACTACATCAGTCATTTCGGTGTGTATCGAAAGAGCATCGTAGATGAAATCGGTGGTTTCCGGGTCGGCTATGAGGGCTCGCAGGACTATGATCTGGTGCTTCGCTTCGTAGAAAAAACCACTCCTGATCACATCCAGCACATCGCGAAGGTGCTCTATCATTGGCGCACTTTGGCAACTTCTACCGCGTCTAGCGGCGGTGCCAAGAGCTACACATCCGACGCTGGTTTGCGCGCATTGCAGTCGGCGGTTGACAGACGCGGTATTCAGGCTGAAGTGGTTTCCGCCGGTCCGAATGGCATTTATAACGTGCATTACGATGTCTCCGGCGACGAGCTAGTGTCGGTAATCATCCCGACGAAGAACGGGTACGACAATATCGAACGTTGTGTCAGCTCAATTATTGACAAGACGGACTACCCCAATTATGAGATCATCATTGCTGATAACGGCAGTGACAACCCGCATATGCAGGATTTGTATCAGCGTTTTGCCAAGAAGCTTGGTGATCGTTTCCGTGTGGAAGAGATTGACATTCCGTTCAACTTCTCGCGGATTAACAATATAGCTGCTCAAAAAGCTTCCGGTCGTTACTTGCTGTTCCTCAACGACGATACTGAAGTCATCAGCCCATCTTGGATGACCAGAATGGTGTCGTTCGCGCAGCTGGATCGAATCGGCGTCGTGGGAGCAAAGCTGTACTATCCCACTGAGACCATTCAGCATGCAGGTATCGTGCTCGGCCTCGGCGGGGCTGCTGGGCATATTCAGGTTGGCTTCCCCCGTGGAGATTTTGGCTACTTTGGCCGACTCGTCGAGAGCGTCAATTACTCTGCCGTCACGGCAGCATGCTGCATGGTGAAAGCTGATGACTTCCGTGCGGTACATGGCTTTGATGAGGCTTTGGCGGTTGCATATAACGATGTCGACTTGTGCATTCGGATTCACGAACAGCTTGGACGTGACATCGTGTGGGCGCATGAGGCGGAGCTATACCACTACGAGTCCGTCACGCGTGGATACGATATTGAAAGCAAGAAAAAGAAGGCTCGACTAGATCGGGAATCTGCGAAATTCCGTAAGAAGTATGCCGAAATCGTAGATAACGATCCGTATTACAATCCAAACCTGTCTCGTACATCAGGCAACTATTGGGTTCGAGAGAAGTAAGCGATTCGTGGGGCATTGGACAACCGTCTGATGCCCCTTTTGCTTACTTAACTGCAAAGAATCCATCGTCGTTAAGGTAGCCCTTACCCTTACTCATGTCGTATTGCACGAGACGGTAATCATTTAGTAGTTGATTGGCTTCCTTGGAGAGATCCTTACGCTTGACGCGGTTTCCTTCAGCATCCAGATAGGCGGTGCTGCCATCGCCCCAGGAATCGTTGGAGCTGATCAGTCGGCTGATTGCCGGAATCTGCGCTTGCACCTGCGTCAGCATTTCCAGATAAGGTGACACCTTGGCATTCATATGTTCAGCAGCCAAAGCCATGAAAGAGTTCGATGAGACATAGCCGGCGGTCTGCGGGTCGAGTTTGACACCGGCAGACGCGGACGCCTGATTTGACCATATAAAGTAATCGGTCTCATGCATGACAAGAGTATTGTTCTTGTCTTTGGTCGCGGTGCTGTAGATGCCGGGCAGATGATCGCCGTAGAAGATAACGGTGACTGGCTTATCAACTGCATTGAGCTGGTTCAAAAAGTCCGCAGTCTCCTGATCAGTGAGGCTGATGCCCTTGGCGTAATTATCGATAGACTGTTTCTCTTCGTCGGAGAGTTGGGAAACATCGGCTTCTTTGAACTGGTTGTCCGCGTAGAAATCATTGTAGGGCGCATGATTCTGCATGGTAACCAGCTGGATGAACTGGGTGTGATCATTGCTGTTGATTGAATCAAGAACGTTCTGGTACGAGGCGGCATCGCTCACATAGGGAGAACTATCGATGTGATCTTGATGTGTGATGGGAGGTTTGCTATCAAGCGAATACAACTTGCTGAAACCAAATTTTTTGTAGTTGCTATCGCGCAGATACATGTTCTTGAAGTATGGGTGGAACGCCACGGAACCATTCTTGCCGTAAGCATCATTCCATATTTGGTTGAACGTATAAGGCGTTTTCTGGTGCGGGACAAGCTCCTGATAAGGCGATTGCATGGAATTGTCGAACAACGCCAGGCTAAGGCCTGTTAATGCCTGATGTTCGATATTGGCTGTGCCTCCACCGATGCCCGGCGAGAGCATCAGGCCTGAAGTGGTAGTGCCTTCAAGGGCGTGAATATTCGGCATCGGATCTTCAGTGAGTTCAACTCCCGGCGCGCGAGTTGGGTCGGAGAATGATTCCGAAAGAATCATGACTACGGTACTGTCGGTGAGGTTATTGGCACGTGCCTCGTTAGTGGCTTGGGCGCTTTCCTTATAACGTTTAGCCAAAGCCTCCATGGTCTCTTTGTTGTAATCCTTGGGCTTATCCATGGTTTTTGCGTGTGCCAGCCGCAGAAAGTCCATGGTTGGGCCGTTATAGGTGGCGTCGACAACTGTGCTCCATAGCAGGGGATCATCGCCTAGACTCTTTGCCCACTTGTAAGACCATGAGCCGTTGGCTCCCAGATTCCAAGTGAACGACCAGAGCAGAGTAACGCTGAGTACCGCGGCAATGATGCGTGTGCAATTGCCGATGATGGTCTTGGTATTGCGGAATGGGCGCCACCAGTGAAATGGAATCACGCAGCGGCGGCCATCGATAAGCTGCAATGCCAAGCAGATAATAGTCAGCCAGATAAGCATGGTAATGGTGCCGTCGACCAGCGGCTGGCTGTCTTTAGGGATGAATGATGTGATTTCCCCACCGTTGCCGCTGGAGAGGAATCCCAAATCAGAAGGAATGATGGGTTCGTTGCGCAGATCGACCTTAATGCTATTCGCCACAGCGTAGGTTGACGTGATGATGGCAAATACCGCTGTTGCCACCCAGAACCGGTTCAAGACAAATATCAGTACGAGGTATACCATGCCTAGTACTAGGAAGTTGAGCAGCCAGACGTAGTTGTGTTCCATCCACATCTGGGCAACGAATTTCGTCAGCTGCCCAGCCGCGCTATTGAACATTTTGGTGGTGTCATCTACTGCATCCGGATCGGCATATGTGGGTTCCTCGTACATGCTCCATTGGATGAACAGCACTGCTGCGGCGTCAACCATTACCATGACCACTACGTACAACGTGTAGGGGCAGCGGGGGCGCTTCTTCAATAGTGTGCGCAAGAAAGATATGGCTTTGGCCAGCATGACCATGGGCTTTGAAGCCATCAATATGCTAAAGTTCAACGCGAAAGGCAGCGGCAATTTGTTGCTCTGCTGATCGTCATTCTGTTTTGAGGGAACAGCTGGGACTTCGGTTTTTCCCATATCCGTGCCAGACTCTTGCGCTGAAGGTTCCTGGTCGTTTTGGATGTCGTCCACTCTGCTCGCTCATTTCTATAAACAACGTACTTGAGCATTGTAATAAGAAGCCCAAGATAAAGTCATCCCTAAATGTGCTGTGGCGAATTATGTTGGGATTGACCAGGTATTGGTAGGCCCTTGCGGTGTGCGTGTGCGGTAGACTGTGGACGAATGACCGGAAGGTAGGGCGTTATGAAGCATGTGGCACATGTCTTGAAGGGGACTGCGTGCAATATTTTTATCTTCCTGGTGTTGTTCGCGCTGCAGGCCTGTATGTTCATCGTCCAGGTTGGCCCTCTTACTATTCCAGATCCTGATATGCATCCGTTGTCCACGTACGCATTGGCCACAGGACAATCGTTGAATCCTGTTGCAAAGGGAAAGGATGCGCACGGTAACACCGTCAAGCAACAGTCCATTGAGGGTGATTCGCGTTTGCTGACGATTCCAGGATTCGCGAACGTTCTGATTGTTGAGTCAATCAGTAGGGCGACGCAGGGCGACTCGTCGCGGGAAACGCAGCAAAGTGCTGATGATGTGATGGCTGATCACATCGTTGTGCCGGATGGGACACACACCAATCGCTCTAAC